>DAOUAG010000276.1:0-5563 GCA_034433815.1 Dehalococcoidia bacterium
CTCCAGCGTCAGGGCCGCCGTCATACCTGTGTGCTCCCGGGTGCCTGGGCGAAAGCGCGACTCCAGAGCGACGGAAGCTATCCGCTCTAGCCTGCCCTCACGGATGACCACACCGGTCCGGCGCGGAGCGCGGCCCGGATAGTGCACCTCCGACACCATGATCCCCAGATCCGGCCCAAAGGCGCAGGTGAGCCAGCGGTATGACTGGATGGCTTGCCAGTAACGCGGCCCCCAGGAGTGATCCCGCAACCCGAAGGCCGTCAGGCGCGAGACCTGGCCCTCGACGCTCAACGTCCCGCTCACGCTCATATGCTGCTCGTAGTGGGCCCGCGCGAACTCGTCGCCGCTATCGGCGCCGCTCGATCCAGCTGAGCCGTAGACGGGCCCGGCGGCCTCATGATCCAGCTCCAGCGCTACCTTTAGATGCGGATTGTTTCTGAACGCCGAAGCCGGATCTTGCATCTGAGATGGCTCCGCCAGAAAGACGGCGTGCCCGTCATAGATCGTGCGAAAACGCCGCAATGGCTCCAGCACTTGGAAGCACATACCCCCAGCATCGAACGAGTCGTTGGACGTGATAGCAGGCCGCTTGTAATTGAAGAGAACCCCCGCCCCAGGCGCGCCCGCTGCCCCCCGCGGCAGGTAAAGGCAAAGGGTCACCTCCGCGTAGCCCTCGTTGGGCCGGTTGCCAATGCGCAGAAAGCCACCCAACTGCTGCGTGTTGTCGAAGAAGTTGAAGTACATGCTTTCGTTGAAATGTGGCTCGGGACCGACGGGGTGCGGATAGTCGTCGCTGGGCTTTATGTCGCCGAAGACCGGGACGGATACCATAAGCCTGCCTCCCTGGCTCTACCTCAGATGGCCTGATTGTAGCACTACCGGACGGTAGAGCAGTCTAACGGGTCCAGGCGCCCGTCCGGTACACGCTGAGATAGTACTGGGACATCATCCGCTGGGCATTGAAGAAAGCGCCGTTGAAGGCGATGGCGGAGCGCATGACCTCGGCGTAGGCTGTGGGCCGCTGGTAGAACATGGGCAGGATCACGTACTCCAGCTTGTCATACATCGATACCGCCTCGCGGTCCGGATCGCTTTCTTCCATAGGGCCATCGCCGATGGCCCAACCGGTGACCCCTTCGATGTGCCCTTCGACCCACCAGCCGTCCAAAACGCTGAGGCTGGGAACGCCGTTGATGGCCGCCTTCATGCCGCTGGTTCCCGACGCCTCCAACGGCTTGAGGGGCGTGTTCAGCCACAGATCGCACCCGGCGACAAGGAGCTTGGCCAGCGTCATATCGTACTCCTCCAGGTACACTACCTGGAGGTCCGGCGCCAAAGCCCTGGCGGCAGCGAAGACCCGCTGGATCAGCGCTTTGCCGCTATCGTCCTTGGGATGGGCCTTGCCACCGTAAATGATCTGGAGCGGGCCCACCCTGCTGACGATGCGGCGCAACCTGGCCGGGTCCGTGAAGAAGAGGTCGGCCCTCTTATAGCCGGTGGCCCGGCGGGCGAAACCGATGGTCAGGGCGTTGTGATCCAGCTCGGCCCCCGTACGGCGGCGGACCTCCTCCAGCAAGGCATGCTTCGCTTCATCGTGGGCCGCCAGGATCTCGCCAGGAGGAATGCCGACGGCGTGATGTAGGTACCGGTTATCAACGCGCCACGAGGGGAGATAACGGTCGAAGAGGGCCGCCATTGGCGCCGACACCCAGCTCGCGACGTGGACGCCATTGGTGATGGCGCTGATGGGCTGCTGGGGGAACATGATGCGGGAGACCTGGCTATGGCGGAAGGAGACCGCGTTCACCGTGCGAGACATAGTGATGGCGAACCAGGTGAGGTTGAAGGTCTCTTTGTCGGGATAGGCCAGGCGGGAGAGAAAGGCCGCACGTTCCTGACCCAAAACCTCCTGCACCAGGCCCAGGGGAAAGCGGTCGTGGCCGGCAGCCACCGGAGTGTGGATGGTGAACACGCACCGTTGGCGAACAGCCTCGATGTCGGCCTCCGTGGCCGATGAAAGCTCCCTCTGGCCCAACAGGCGCTCCAGAAGGGCCAGCGTCAGCAGGCCGGAGTGGCCCTCGTTCATGTGGAAAACCCGGACATCCGTTAGGCCCAGCGCCTCCAGCATGCTGGCGCCTCCCATGCCCAAGACCACCTCTTGACAGAGGCGATAGCGGGCGTCTCCGCCGTACAGCTCGTCCGAGAGGGCCCGGTCAAACTCCGAGTTCTCCGGAAGGTCGGTGTCCAGAAAGAACACCGGCACTTCCCAGCCGTTCACACCCACGATACGGTAGCGCCAGGCGCGCACCGCCACCTGCCGCCCCTCGATGGTGACGCTCACCCGCGCATCCAGCGGCTCAAGGAAGGATTCCGGCGACCAGAGGTAGGGCAGCTCCGTCTGCTGGCCGGTGGGATCCAAACGCTGGCGGAAGTAACCCTTGCGATAGAGCAAGGTCACCCCGGCCATCGGCAGGCCCAAATCGGCCGCCGCCCGCAGGGAGTCACCCGCTAGAACGCCCAGACCTCCTGAGTAGGTCGGCATCCCAGTCTCCAGGCCGATCTCCATGGAGAAGTAGGCGATCACGCCTCGGAGCGGCCGCTGTCCCGCTGCTTGTTGCATGTGTCGAACCGAAATGTATACGAGTCGGCAGCCCGGCGGCAACACGCTTGGCCCGGCGGGGCCAGCGTTGATATCCTAGCGGGAACAGGAGATCGAAACCGTTGGTCAGCATCACTGTAGCCACCCTCAACCTCTTCAACCGCATGGGCCGATGGGAGGCCCGGGCCCCCTTGGTCGTTCAGCAGCTCGTCGAGCTCGAGCCGGACGTCATCGCCCTCCAGGAGGTGGACATGATGTTGGATCAAGGCGCCTGGCTAGTGCGCCAGGTGAACGAGGAGCGCCCGGGCCAACGTCCCTACGAGGTGAAGCACGCCGCCAGCCCCGGCCTCTTGGCCGCCTATCACGGCATCGCCACTTTCGCCAAGATCGCCTACGTGGAGCACCAGGTGCTGGACCTGATGAGCTTCGGTCGGACGGCGCAACGCTCCGTCTGCACGGTTGGAGGTCGAGACTTCGTTTTCGTCAACACCCACCTGCACCACCCGCCCGATGCCGCAGAGGAACGCCTGCGAGAGGGGCAGCGCTTGTTGGAGTGGCTGGACCGCCACGTGCCTCGCCTACCTACGGTGGTAGCCGGGGACTTCAACGCCTACCCCGGCGAGCCGGTGCTGGAGTTGATGAAGAGCCACTTCCGCTCCGCCTACGAGGCCGCGCACGGCCATGAGCCCGAAAAAACGTGGCCGACGCCCGTCAACACCTACGACCCTTCGCCGCCCGGGACGCTGGACTATATCTTTGTCTCTCCGGAGTTCACTGTGAGGGAGGCCGGCCTGGCCTTCGACCGGCCATCGGCAGAGGATCCCGACCTCTTCCCCTCGGATCACCTGGGACTCTATGCGCGGCTCACCCTGGTGTGAAAGTGCCACCGGACAACGACTGGGCGGCCCGGGGTCTCCCCGGACCGCCCAGTCAAAGGCGCCGCGAAGATCTGACGCGCCCTAGGGGGTAACTCCCAGCTTGGTTGCCGCTTGGCCCAGCAGATCCAGGATGTCTTGGGCCTTCTCCGCCACCACGTCCAGCTTGGGCGGCTTGGCGTCCAGGGCGTCCTCCAGGTCCAGCTCGGCCGTCTCGATCTCGTCCGCCAGCTTGGCATCGACAGGCTTGAGGGCGTCGATGACGGTCTCGACAGGCTTGTCGGCCTCTTCGAAGGCGGCGTCGGAGGCGTCCCGGTCCCCCGCCTTGGCCTTGGCGATGGCCTCCTCGAGGGCAGGCTTCGCCGCCTCCAGGGCAGATTTCACCTCGGCCGCGCCGGGTGCGGCGCCACCCGCCGTGCCGACTCCCAGCTTGCCTGCCGCCTCGTCCAGCAGGTCCAGGACGTCCTCCGCCGCCTTGGCGATAGCGTCCAGATCGGGGTTAGCGGAGTCCAGCGCCTCCTCGATATCGTCGTGCTGCTTCTTCTCGATGGTGTCAGCCAGCGAGGAGTCCACAGACGCCAGGGCGTCTTCGATCATGTGTAGTGGATCGTCGGCTGGCTCGTAGGCCTCCTTAGTCCCGGCGGCATCTCCAGCCTCAGCCTTATCGACGACCTCTTTAAGCTGTGCCCGCGCCGTCTCAAAGGCCTTCTCGAGGTCCTCCTCGCTAGCCGGGGCCCCTGGGGTGCCGTGTTCAGACGGCGTTGCCGCTACCGTTGGGGCCGCCGTCTTCTCGCTGTCGCCCCCGCCGCAGGCGGCGGCCAACAGCGCGGCCGCAGCCAACGCCGCAACCGCTAGAACCGCTGTCTTTCTCATCTCTGTCCTCCTTTGCTTATGGGCGCTCCCCTAGCGGGCAAGCCCCATGCTCCTACTGTTTCTCGCTTTGTAGGAAGGCGGCGAGCTTCTCCAGGTCAGCATCGGGCAGGAGGCCGGCATCGAAGGTCGGCATCGTCTTGGGACCCTCGCGCACCTTCCGCGAGATCCTGGCCAGGCTGGCGCCAGCGATCTCCTTGCCGACAGCCCCGCCTTGGCCTTGGAGGCCGTGGCAGGCAGCGCACCCGTAACGGAAGAAGAGGAGCCTGCCGTCCTGCACCGGATCTCCTGTTTGCGCCAGTAGCGGATCCTTCAGGGGGAAGCCCAAGAACGGCTTCTCCTCGCCCACATATACGATGTCGGTCCGCTTGTACCCTTCCGGCGACAGGTTACCGTGGGTATAGGGGCTGCGGGCGATGATGATGACCACGAGGGTGAAAGCGAGGCCGCTCATCATGACGGCGCCCAGGATGGGCCCCGGGGGCACGCGGATCCCAAACACGGCCTATCACCTACCCTGGGGGGCCTGCTGGCGAAAGCGGACGGAGCCCATCTGCTTGGCCTCCACCTCGACGCCCGCGCGGGCGATGGCGATAACCCGGATGGCCACGCTCAGAAGGATCGCCCAAACGGCGCTGACGGTGGCCATAAGCAGCCAGGAGTTCAGGCCAGGGATCCGGACCCCAGCCGTCGAGCGGTAGAGCTGCTGCCCAGGCGCAGCCACCTTGTGGGCCCACGATGCCTCCTCAGGCTCGCTGGAGCCCGGCGCCAGGTACCGCACCAGAATCTGGTGCTCGCCCGCGGACCTGGGCGTGTATTCGATGCCGGCCACCCCGTCCTTATCGGTGACGGCTTCGCCTAGCACCGCCTGCCCACTGACCCCAGCGAAGGATGTGTCCAGCAGGAACGTCACCTTTGCCCCTGCCACAGGCTCCCCTGTGCCAGCGGAGGTGAATACCGCGCGGACGTCGGCCGTCTGGCCGGCTCGCCTGCGCCCCTTGTCAAGGGGTTTCGCGGCGAATGACCCAGCGTTGAGGGAGTCCCGTGGAGCCCAAGTGGCGCCGGAGGCGGTGGCCTCCTAGGGTCCGGCCGGAAGGCCTGAGGCGAAGCCCCTCGGCTCCTTAACGCCCCTTGAACTGCGGCTCGCGGCCCTCCGCGTACGCCCGCGGGCCCTCCTTGGCGTCCTCGGAGTTCATGACCCGCTGGAAGAGCAGATGCT
>DAOUAG010000277.1:0-19313 GCA_034433815.1 Dehalococcoidia bacterium
TCTCGTCGAGCCTTACGATCAGCACTGACACATCGGGGCTTCCGCCAGGCACCTACAGCGGCGCCGTCACCATCGAATCGCTGTACGCCAGCGGCGCGCCTCAGATCATACAGGTGACCGTGACCAACTACCCCGAGGGCACCCTCTTACGCGGCTCCGGGCCCGAGATCTACCGACTCACAGGGGGCCTGCGCCGGCACGTTCCCAACGTGGCAACCTTTGAGGCCCTGGGGCTAGACTGGGCCAGCGTGTTGCAGGTGGCGGACGGTAGCCTGGCGGCAGTCCCCGCCGGTAACCCCCTCCCTGACGTGCTGACCACGGGCAGGCTAGTTCGGGGCGCAGGGCCGGAGGTATACGTGATGGATTCCGGGCTTCGCCGCCACGTCACCGATCCAGAGGCTTTGTTCGCCTGTGGCTACGGTTGGGACGGCATAACGCCTCTCTCCAGCGACACCCTGGCCTCTATTCCCGAGGGCCCACCCGTGGCAGGGCCCCCCTGCCCGCGTTTCACGCCTTCGGCGGGCAGCCTTCTGCGTGGAAGCGGGCCGGCCGTATATGTGGTTAGGGACGGTATCCGCCGCCACATCCCCAACGTGCCTACCTTCGAGGCAATGTCCTTTAGATGGGGCAACGTAGATTCCGTTACGGAGTGGATGCTGAACCAGTTGCCCGAGGGCCAGCCCCTCCTGGACGTTACGGCTACCGGCAACCTGCTTCGGGGCGTTGGGCCCGAGGTGTATGTGATGCAAGACGGACAGCGGCGGCACGTCCAATCTCCGCAGGTGATGTCCCAGTGCGGGTACGGGTGGGACGCCGTCTATGCCATCAGCCCGGGCACGCTAGCATCGATCCCCCTTGGCCCCGCCCTCACTGCGCCGCCATGCCCATCCCTTTCTTTGGCCAATGGGACCTTGGTACGAGGGTCGGGCCCCGAGGTCTACGCTATCGATGGGCCCAACCGGCGCCACGTCGTCTCGCCCGAGGTGTTTCTCGCCTGCGGCTACCTCTGGGGGGACGTCAATCCCTTGCCCGAGAGCGTCATGGCGGCGTTGCCACCGGGACCACCCGTGGAGGTCCCACCCTGCCCTTAGGCGTGGAGCATGAGGCGGCGGCGCGCAACCCAGGGCGGAACCTTGGGCCCCTTGCTTGCGTTATACGTAAAGGCTAACATCTTGTTCGAATAGCAGCGCACGTCGCCGCCATACGCTGCCGACGGCTGACTCTCCGCTTATGACTTACGCCCACATCGCTAAACGGCATCCATTGCGCTACACGGTCGGGATACTTGACCTGGCCTCCTACCTCGTTGGCTTCTGGAAGCGGAGGGACCTCCTCTGGCACATGACCGTCCGGCACCTGCGGGGACAATACAAACAATCGGTCTTGGGTTACGCCTGGGCGTTCGTCAACCCCTTGAGCCAGATGGTGATCCTGACCTTCGTCTTCTCCACCGTCTTGCGGGGCGGCAGCGAAGGCGTGCCCTTCCCCATCTTCCTGTTCGTGGGCCTTCTGCCCTGGATGTTCTTCTCCAGCGCGATCGCCTCCGCCACCGACAGCGTGGTGGGGGCCGCCAGCCTGGTAACCAAGGTGTACTTCCCGAGAGAGGTGCTGCCGACGGCCGCCGTCTTCACCAAGCTCGTCGATCTGGCTTTCGGCCTGGTCATCCTGGCGGGCCTCATGGTCGCCTACGGGGAGGCTCCGGCCTGGACCTCCGTTTGGGTACCGGCCCTTTTCCTCGTCCACCTCATCTTCACCTTGGGCCTGGCTTATCCCCTGGCGGCCCTCAACCTCTTCTTCCACGATGTCCGGTTCCTCGTAGGCGTCGCCCTCACCCTGTGGTTCTACCTGACGCCCATCCTGTATCCCGTCGACATCGTGCCGTCAAAGTACCGCTTTCTGTACGACCTGAACCCCAACTCCCTCTTCGTAAACGCCTACCGCCGCGTCATCCTGCACGGCGAGAGCCCCGGCATGGAGAAGCTGCTCTTGGGCTTGGGCATCTCTCTCGCCACCTTCTTCATCGGTTACTATCTCTTCAAGAAGATGGAGCCAGCCTTTGCAGACAGCATCTGACCTGCACGAGATCGAGTTCTGGCACGTCAGCAAGCGCTTCCGCCTGGCGGAAGGGCGCTCGTTGCGGGAGTTCGTGCCCGCCCTCTTTCGCGGCAGGGCCTTCAGCGAGCCCTTTTACGCCCTCCGGGACGTGACCTTCCACGTCTCCCGGGGTGAGACCGTTGGCATCGTCGGCCGCAACGGCAGCGGCAAGAGCACGGCTCTCAAGCTTATGGCCGGCGTCATGGCCCCTACCGCTGGCGAGGTGCGGGTGCGCGGCCGCGTCTCGCCCCTCATCGAGCTCGGCGCAGGCTTCCACCCGGACCTCACGGGCCGCGAGAACGTCCACCTCAACGGCTCGATACTGGGCATGTCCAGCCGTGAGATCGACGAGCAGTTCGACAGCATCGTGGACTTCGCCGAGCTTCGGGAGTTCATCGACACCCCGGTGAAGCGCTACTCCTCGGGGATGTATGTACGCCTGGGCTTCAGCGTGGCGGTACACAGCAATCCCCAGATCCTTCTGGTGGACGAGGTGCTCTCTGTGGGTGACGCCTTCTTTCAGGAGAAGTCCTTGGCCAAGATGCACGAGTTCAAGGCCAAGGGTGTAACTATCGTAGTCGTCTCCCACAGCGCGGAGCTGGTGACCCAGTTCTGCGACCGGGCCATCTGGCTCGATCACGGGCGCATCGTGGCCGACGGGCCGGCCGCGGAGGTGGTTGAGCGTTACAAAGAGTCGACCCACTACGCAGCCGGTGTCACCGCCTGACCCGGTTCCCGCACCGGGCGCCGCCGGCGCTGCGTCGGCGCCTGTGTTCGGTCGTTGGCCAGCCAAGGCAGCCACATCCCCCGGCCTGTACAACGCCGGCGCCGCAGCGGGCGTCCTGCTGCTCTTCGTAACGCCGGTGCTTGCGGCCGCCCTCCTGGCAGATAGGCCGGCCCCAGCCTTTTGGGCCGTGCTCATAGGCGACCTGATAGCCCTTTTCTTCTTTGCCCTGGCCACCTTCCAGCGCCCCGCCATCTTCGTTGGTGCCATGGTCTTCTGGTTTGCCCTCCAACGCCTCGCCATCGCCCTCCTAGCGCCCCACGTGCAGGCCGACACCGTGCGGCTCCTGATTACCTACAAGGAAGGCTTTTACTTCGTGCTATTGGCCGCCGCCGCGCTGACCTTCCTGCGCCGCCTTAGGCAGGACCAGCACAACGTCACTACGATCTACCTGGCGGACGTGCTGGCTCTGGCCCTCACCGCTCTCGTCGCCCTGAGCTTCCTGCTCTCATCCTCAGATCTCTCGCCCAAGCTGACCTACGCCCGCAGGCTTGCGGCCCCGCTCCTCCTCTACATCGGCGGCCGGCTCCTGATTCCTCAGAGGGACGAACTGCTGGCGGCCCTGAGGCTGGTGGTTTTGGCCGGCCTGGGCGTCGCCCTTTTCGGTCTAACGGAGCGTTTCTTGTTGGGCACCGGCTTCTGGCGCGACGAGGTGGACGCCCTCGGCTTCTACAAGAAACTGGCGGAGAGCGGGCTCATGCCCTCGGACTGGATCCGCCCATTCGAGGGTGTTCCCGAGGGCATCTTCAGCGCCTTCCCCCTGGGCGTGCCGATGCGCAGGCTGGTGTCCACCTTCCTCGAGCCGACGACCCTGGGGTCTTTCCTGGCCTTCGTTCTGCTGCTGGTGCTCTTCGTTCCCGGCGCGTTGGACGGCCGGCGAGCTCTCCTGTGGCACACCGCCGCCCTGGCAATGGCCGTGGCCCTGGCCGCCACCGTAAGCCGCGGCGGCATGGAGACCGCTCTTATAGGGGCCGCCGTCGTCGTGGCCCTCGGCCTCGTCTGGCGGCGGCGCCCGGCACTACCTCGGCCATCGTTTCTCCTCGCTGCCGTTGTAGTTTTGCTCCTGGCATCCCTGGCGCTGTCCTCCTTCTCGTTCAGCCAGTTTCCCAACCGGCGGGCTCAGCTCCAGGACTTCCTGAGCACTGGCATCGTCTCAGGGTTCCCAGACTACGAGCCGCCCCCACCGGATCCCAACGCCATCGATGTCGGCGTCCGCACCCACGTCAACGGGCTGAGGAGCGGACTGGACAAGATGTGGGATGAGCCCCTGGGCGCCGGCCTTGGAGCCGCCGGGGGCTGGAGCGAGGCGCCCGAGATAGGGGGCGAGAGCGCCGTGGGCACCATCGCCGCCCAGCTAGGGATGCCGGGCCTGTCGCTCTGGGTGGCGTTTCACGCCCTTCTCGTACTCACCCTCGCCGTGGCCGCGCTGCGTACTACGGAACGCGGCTGGCCAACCGCCCTACTGTTGACGTTGGCCGGGGCGATGGGCGGTCTGGCCTTCACGGCTGCCTTCAGCGAATCGGCTTCGGGGCTCTTGGGAAACGCGGTGTACTATCTCTTTGCCGGCTGGGCCCTGGCGGCGCTGACCCCTGGGCGCAGTGCCTTGGCCTACCGGTGGCTACCGGAGGGGGGCAGCGCGCCCGGCGGCTAGGCGAGCACGGGATATCTCAGGGAGAGGGACGGTAGCCCAAAGCCAATCTGGGACCTTTTTGCGCCACGATGATCGTCTGTTTCGGAATCTGATGCGAGGGATCCTCTGCCTGCAAGAGCATCACTTGGAACCCGAGAGCCCGTAGTCTGTCAGCCAAGTCATTGCCGTAATACCGGTACACAAGCGCGTGCGGGGCATGGTACTCGGGTGGGGCGAGGTAGACGTCCTCAGAGCCCCTGACGTCAACCAAAACTGTGGTCTTCTCGCCTTCACCGAGGGCCGGTACCTGGAGGACAAAATACCCCCCATCCTTTAGCACCCTGTGCACCTCCACAAACCCGGCCTCGTCGTCCCGCACATGCTCGAAGACGTCTGCCGAGACTACGACGTCCAGGGCGCCGTCCCGGAAGGGCAGCCTCTGTAGATCGCCCGCGACAGCCGCTTCGCCCGTGTCATCGAACACAAGGTTGATGTATCTGAACTTCCGCTTCAGATACGACGGATGGGCCCGGAAGCCAGAGGTTTCCATCACAACTAGATCCGGGTTCGGATCCCAGTCGCGCAGGATGCCCGTTTGACCCAGGCACACGCCTAGAACAGAAACCAACATGCGGTCCCGGCTGATGGAGCCGCACGAGGCGCAAGAGTAGCCCTCTTTATAATGCCCTCCATCCAGGCGAAAGCCGGCCCGTGAACCGCAGATGTTGCACTGGGCCCGGCCGCGGCCGACGAGCCCTCCCCGAGCTGACTGCACCATCTCTTCCACCCTGGCCGCCACGGCCTGCGGTGAGTAATTCCTGTCGACGTGCGCCAGGCCAGCTTGCGACAGACTCTCCCACAGGTCCCTACGCGTGTAGAGCTCCACGACTCTGGCCGCAAACTCCTCCGGCTTATCCGCAATGAGTGCCTCCCTGCCGTCAACCAACCCCATGCCCTCAGCGCCTATGGAAGTAGTGACCACCGGCAAGCCATGGGCCATACTCTCGCCGATCTTCCCCTTGATCCCAGCGCCGTAACGCAAGGGGCAGACGAACACCCTGGCTCCGTCCAGATACGGGTCGAGCTCCTTGACCCAACCTGTAACGATCACGTATTCAGATGCCAGGCTCTCTAGCTCATCGCCTGGCTCGGGTCCCACCACTAACAGGCGGACTTCCGGCAACTTGGCCTTCACCAAGGGGAACACCTCACGGATGAAATAGAGCATGGCGTCTCGGTTCGGGAGGTGGGGGTAGTAGCCCACGAAGAGCAGGTCTTTGCGCTCCTCGAAGGGCTTGCCGGCCCCTGCCACCGGGTGGACGTTGGGAATAACGAAGACCTTCACGCCCGGTATTTCTGGCTCCAGGATCTCCTTCTCGACGGGGCTTACAACGATCGTGGCATCGCAGTTCCGCGCCGCCCAGAGCTCCATCCCCTTGAGCCGCTCGGCCTCTTGCTTCACCCGGTCATCGCCCTCGACCTCTGCCCGCCTGGACTCTCGCACCCAGTGGAGATCGACGGTGTCGTAGACTAGGACGGCTTGGGGGGCGTGCTGGCGTATCAGGGGGACGTAGTGCGCAGCCACCTCAGGGCGCGACACGACCACGAGGTCTAGGAACGGCCCGATGCCGCCCAAGTCCACTGGACCGTATAGAACCTCGATGCCGATTTGTTGCATCTTCCGAGTATATGGCTGCGTAGGCTGGAGGTCCGCCGGCAGTAGGGTGACGCGGTGGCCGTACTGCTTAAGGATACTTAGCAGTCGGAAGATGCGGAGCTCCCCCCCACCTTTGTCAAAGGTCGGAATGTGATAGTCAATTACCAAGACGCGTTTCCCTGGCGACCGGTCTCTCCCAATGTAGGCGGCAGCGCTCGGCGGGCGATGGTCCCTTTCCAGCACACGACGCCACTTGTCCCGAAAGGCCACCCTGTTCTCCCGCTGCAAACGCTGCGACAGCTCCCCCCCGCTGGAGGTGCCCTCGCGGTGGATGACAACGGCAGCCGGCTGGTACAGCACGCGGTAGCCCATCTGGCGAAGGGTGAAGCAAAGATCCGTGTCCTCGTAGTAGGCGGGGGCGAAGCGCTCGTCAAAACCGCCCGCTCGCTCCCAGAGGTTCCGCCTCACCAATAGACACGCGGCTGAGCAGTAGTCCACTTCCCGGACAAAGTCGTACTCTGGCCTTGTTGGATCATCATCTCGTCCATAGGCAAGACTGGATCCGTCGCTCCAGATAATCCCGCCAGCCTCTTGCAGCTTCCCTGTGGGATACACCAACTTGGCGCCCACTGCCCCCACCTTCGGGTCGCTGTCTGCAAGCTTCAGTAGGGCCTCGAGCCAACCGGACAGCACCTGCGTATCGTTGTTGAGCAGAAGGAGGTACTCGCCAGTGGCCAGGGCTGCGCCGCGGTTGCACGTCCTCAGGAAACCGAGGTTCTCCTCGTTGCGCAGCACCCTGATGTTCTCCATGCTCGCCAGCATCCCCGGCGTCTCATCCGTGGAGCAGTCGTCTATGACGATGACTTCGTAGTCGACCCCCTGCGTGTTCTCTAGCACCGACTTCAGGCAGTTGAAGGTGTAGACGGCCTTGTTGTAGACGGGGATGACGATGGAAACCCTGGGATTGGTAACCTTGGGGAAGGTTAGCGGCTTGATGCGCTTCTCGAAGGCCGGGATCTTTATGGGGCCACTGGAGGGTGTTGCTCGGGGACCGCTGCGGGACAAGGAGCGCCACGCCTTGGCGCTGGCCCTCTGGAATAAGGCTCGAAACCCCTCGCGCCGCGCGATTCCTGCGGCCCGGATGCTGAGGCGCAGGGCCTTGCGTGCCGCCCGGTAAGGTATGCCTCGCCAGGAATCGGGCGGGAATACCGCTCGCACAACCCGGCGGTAACGTTCCAGCAAGCGATAGCCCAACGAGCCGCGGATCCCCTCGAGTTCGCCCCAGAGATAGCGGGCGGCGGCCTCCCGCTCGGCCAGGAGCTCCTCGAGCTCTGCCAGGCGCGCCTCGGCCTCGGCCAGCCTGTCCTCATGCTCAGCGATAGCGGCATCCCTGTCAGCCAGTTGCCGGGACATCTCTCGCAACTTAGCTTCTACCAGACTGGAAAACTGGGCGACGGACTCCGCCACGACCGAAGTGGGCACGAGCATGCCGTCCCGCGCTGGCGAGGGCTCCTTCTCAGCTGGTGCGAAGACCGCTCCCCCAAAGAGGTCCGACCGCTTAGCCGCGATGACCAACTGCCGATAGGTGGGCTCCCTCTGCCCGACCGCCTGGAAGACCTCGTTGCTCCAACGGTCGAAGTCCGCGGCGTTCAGGCCAAGACCGCGCAAGCGCTGGAGGTGGTCTCGGATCAACATCTTAAGGAACCACTCGTCCAGGGCCCCGTTGGGCACGACCTCCGTGACAAAGCCCATACCCTTGAAGGCAGCCACTGTGGCATCTAGATCCGGAAGGCCGTGGGCTGCGTGCTCCTCCAGGAACCGCACAGTATCCGACGCCGGGCCCAGAAGCTCCCGGGCGGACGCCATGACCGTCTTCTCCGTCTCAGCGACCCCCGGCCGGTCGAAGGGTCCCTGAACCAACACCAGCTCGGCGGCTACCCTCCCCATCTCCCGAAGGAAGGGGTCGCGCAGGGCGGGCGGCACGTGCTCCAAGGTGTCGTGACAAGTAACAACGTCGAACGAGGCATCCTTGAAGGGGAGAGCCGCGCCGGTGCCCCGCACGTACTCCCCTTGGCTCCAGGGCAGTACGTCAACGGCGACCACCCGGTCGAAAGGCAGGAACCTGGACAGGGCTGACGCCGCCCCGCCGACATCGAGCACGCGCAGCGACTCACGGCCCAAGCGCTTCCGGGCGCGCTCCAGCACCTCGCGCGTGATAGCGTGTCTTTCGTATTGGTCAAAACCTATGCTGGTGAGGGGCTCGGTCATTCCAAGGGAAGCAGCGTTACGGAAGTCTCTTGACGGCCAGCCGGCCATGCGGCGTGACCCCGCCTATTATAGCCGCGCTTGACCTTTCCGGCGATTCCCCCCACACTGGGGAACGACGCCTGGCGGCGCCGACCGGAGTGGCAGCCGCCAGCTCCCCACCCGCCATGCCCAGCCGCCCCCGAGTCACCATCGTCATCCTCAACTGGAACGGCCTCGACGACACCAGCGAGTGCCTCCGGAGCGTCTTGCGCATAAACTACACTAACTACAACGTTCTCGTCATCGATAACGGTTCCGGGGGCGATGAGGCCGCTGCCCTGCGCGAAACCTTCGGCAGCCGCATCCAGGTCATCGAAAGCCCTGCCAACCTCGGCTTCGCCGGCGGCGCCAATCTGGGCATCCAGCAGGCCCTCCAGGGGGGTGCTGACTTCATCTTACTCCTGAACAACGACACCATCGTTGACCCCGCCTTTTTGGACGAACTCGTGGACGCCGCCCAGGAGCTCCCTCACCTGGCAGCCGCCTGCCCGAAGACCTACTTCTACGACCGGCCCAACGAGATCTATTCCACCGGCGGCTTCTACAGTCTCTGGAGGGGAACTGCACGGCAAGTCGGCCGCGGGCAGGACGACCACGGACAGTTCGAAGAGATTGCCGAGCGGGGCTATGCCGACGGGGTGTGCATGCTGATCCCGCGCTATGCCCTGGAGCGCGTCGGCCTACTGGATGACGATTACTTCGCCTACTGGGAGGAGACTGACTGGTGCGCCCGGGCCCGAGCCCTTGGGCTACGCTGCTACTACGTGCCCCGGGCCAGGATCTGGCACAAGGCCGAGAGGTCGCAGGCCAAGTCCAACGCCTTCCAGTACCTCTACCGGCGAAACGCCCTCCTCTTCGTGCGCAAGCGGGGTGGTCTCCTGCCCTTCATATCGGCCCTTGCTCTACACATCCTGATCTACGCGCCATGGTATTTCCTGCGCCACCCTACTAGGCTGGGCCGCGCAGCCGCGGAGGCCAAGGCCCTCCTGTGGCACGTCCGCAACCGGACGCAACGGCGGACGTTACTGTAAACTGGAGCCGATTGATGACCACCACAGCGACGTCCCAAAAGCGCGCCCCGGCTTCCGCTGGCCCAGGCGGCTCAGAACGGCGCCTGAAAGGTCTTGTCCTCAGCGGAGGCAAGGGCAGCCGCCTTCGCCCCTTCACTTACACCAACGCCAAACAGCTCGTGCCCATCGCCAACCGGCCGGTCCTGTTCTACGCCCTAGATCAGCTTGTCGAATGCGGCATCACCGACGTCGGCATCATCGTTGGGGACACGGCCGAGCAGGTAAAGGCGGCCGTGGGTGACGGCAGCGCCTTTGGGGCGACTGTCACGTACATCCAGCAGGAGGCCCCGCTGGGCATCGCCCACGCCGTCAAGACGGCGCGCGATTTCCTGGGAGATTCACCCTTCGTCCTGTACTTGGGGGATAACTTCGTCCTTGGCGGCATCAAACCGTACGTAGATGGCTTCTTGGAGAGCGGAAGCAACGGCCTCATCCTCCTACACCCCGTCGATAATCCCCAGGCCTTTGGCATCGCCCAGATGCGTGACGGCAGGGTTGAGCGCATCGTCGAGAAGCCGGCCAATCCGCCCAGCAACCTGGCCGTTATCGGCGTCTACATCTTGGACCGCCACATCCTAGACATCATCGATACCCTCCAGCCTTCAAAGCGCGGAGAGCTGGAGATAACGGACGCCCTCCAGGGCCTCATCGACGGTGGCTTCCGCCTTGACGCCCTGGTCATGGACCGTTACTGGATCGATACCGGGAAGATGGACGACATCCTGAGCGCCAATCGCGTCGTCCTGGACACCATCACCCATCGTTGCCAGGGCCATATCGATGAGCGCTCCCGCGTCTACGAGCCTGTTATCTTGGAGCCCGGCTCCAGGGTGATCAACAGCGTCCTTCGTGGGCCCATCGCCATTGGCCCCGGCACGGAGATCGTCGACTCCTACATCGGGCCTCACACCTCCATCGACCGGGGCTGCCGTATCCGGGGCTGCCGTATCGAGAACAGCGTGGTGATGGAGGACACCACCATCGAAGACGTGCACTGGCCCATCGTCCAAAGCATGATCGGCCGTTCCGTGTACCTCAAGGGCAGCCACGGGGTCGGCGGTGGCTACTCCCTGACCCTCGGCGACCACAGCCGCATCGAGATGCCGGACGGTTAGCGCCGATGCTAGAGCATCTCTTCGTCTACGGGACCCTCATGTCAGGCATGGAGGCCAGCCACCTCCTGTCGGAAATCGCCCGGCCCGTGGGCCGGGGCCACGTGCGAGGCCGCCTTTACGACCTCGGCGAGTTCCCCGCTCTTCTCCCCGGGCAACCGGGCGATATCGTGTGGGGAGAGGTGTACCGCATCCTGCGTCCCGCAGCCCTCCGGCAGATCGACCGCTACGAGGGCTTCGATCCGCGCCGGCCGTCTTCCCTCTACCGGCGCCAGGCCACCCGGGTCATCCTCGAAGACGGCACCAGCCTTTTGGCCTGGGCCTACGTCTACAACCGGCCGTTGCCACCTAACGCCCGCCGCCTGCCGGCCGGAGATTACCGCCGGGCCGCCCAGGGGAGGACGCCATGAGCACCTACTTAATCACTGGCGGCTGCGGCTTCATCGGCAGTAACTTCATCCTGCGCCTCTTGCGCGAGCACCCGACCGCCCGCGTCATCAACCTGGATGCCCTCACCTATGCCGGCAATCCGGCCAACCTGAGGGACATCGAGGGCGATCCGCGCTACCGTTTCGTCCACGGCAACATCTGCGATCCTGAGCTGGTGGATGAGCTAGTCGCCCAGGCCGATATCATCGTTAACTTCGCCGCCGAGAGCCACGTGGACCGCTCGCTGATGTCCGCTGCCTCCTTCATCCACACGGACGTTTACGGAACCCATGTGCTGCTGGAGGCCGCCAGGCGCCACCCCAACGTCAAGCGCTTCCTGCACATCTCCACCGATGAGGTCTACGGCGAGATTCCGGAGGGGCAGTTTTCGCTGGAGACGGATCCGCTGCGGCCCCGCAGCCCCTATTCGGCCAGCAAAGCGGGAGCCGAAATGCAGTGCCTGGCCTACATTGAGACCTACGGGCTGCCCGTGATCATCGCCCGGCCGGCCAACAACGTTGGCCCCCGCCAGCACATCGAGAAGTTCGTGCCGCTGTGCACCACCAACGCCCTCAACGACGAGCCGCTGCCCATATACGGCGATGGCCAGCAGCAGCGGGACTGGCTCTACGTGGAAGACAACTGCGAGGCCTTGGACCTCCTCCTTGAGCAGGGCGAGCCGGGGCAGGCTTACAACATCGGAGCCAAGAACCACCGCCCGAACCTGCACGTCGCTGAGACCATCGTCGATGCCCTCGGCAAACCCCGCAGCCTCATCCGCTTCGTCCCCGACCGTCCTGGCCACGACCGCCGCTACGGCGTCAACTTCGAGCGTATCGCCAGGCTGGGATGGAGCCCCAGGCACGGCTTCGAGGCGGCCATCGAAAAGACCGTCGCCTGGTACCGGGACAACCGATGGTGGTGGGAGCCACTGCGGGCCGGGGAGTTCCGGCAGTACTACGAACAGCAGTACGGTCAGCGCCTGGCCGCCTCGCGGCCGTACGCCAGCGGAGGCTACCAACGATGATCGACGGAGTACGCATCAAGCAGCTCATCCCCCACGCCGATGAGCGCGGCTACCTCATGGAGTTGCTGCGCAGCGACGACGATATCTTTCGTAAGTTCGGCCAGTGCTACGTGTCCCTCAACTATCCGGGCGTCGTCCGGGCGTGGCACTACCACAAGAAGCAGGACGATTATTTCGCTGTGGTAAAGGGCATGTGTAAGGTTGGCCTCTACGATCTGCGGGAGGGTTCGCCCACCCATGGGGAGGCCAATACCTTTTACTTGGGCGAGCACAACCGCATCCTGCTGCTGATCCCGGCAGGCGTGGCGCACGGCTACAAGACCGTGGGCACGGAGCCATCGCTCCTCGTTAACTTCCCGACCGAGGTATACAATCCCGCCGACCCAGACGAGTACCGCATACCCTGGAACTCCCCGGACATCCCCTTCAACTGGGAGATCGAGTTCAAGTAGAAGCCTAGGCACCATGCGCATCGTCATCACCGGCGCCGGCGGCCAGCTAGGCAGGGCCCTCCAAGAGGCCCTGGCCGGGGAAGTGGTAGCCGCCTTCCCCCATAGCGCCCTGGACATCACCGACGCCGCAGCGGTGGCCAGCGCCCTCGACCGGTTCCGCCCCGATCTGGTCATCAACGCGGCGGCCTGGACCGACACCGCCGCCTGCGAGGCCGACCCGCCGCGGGCGCTCCTGGTGAATGGCGAGGCTCCAGGCCGCCTGGCTCAGGAGTGCCGGCGCCTGGGCGCCGCCCTCCTCCACATAAGCAGCAACGAGGTGTTCGACGGCGAGAACGGGGCCCCATATGAGGAAGATGACGAGCCTAACCCCATCAACCACTACGGCCGCTCGAAGCTGGAGGGGGAGCGCCGGGTAAGGGAGACCCTGGAGCGGCACTACCTAGTGCGCACCTCCTGGCTCTTCGGCGCAGGCCGCGCCAGCTTTCCGGAGAAGGTTCTGGCCGCCGCCCGGCGGGACGGCTCCCTGCGCCTGGTCACCGACGAAGTCGCCTCGCCCACCTGGACCAAGGACCTGGCCCAGGCCATCGCCCGGCTCATCAGGCACGAGGCCTGGGGCACGTACCACCTGACCAACAGCGGCTCCTGCTCCCGCAAGGAGTTCGGTGAAGAGGTCTTGCGCCTGGCCGGATTCCACGTGCCCGTCTTCGCCACCTCGCAAAAGGAGTTCGGGCTGCCCTACAAAAAGCCGATGAATTCCACCCTGGCCAATCGTCGGGCGGCAGCCCTGGGCATCACCCTACGCCCCTGGCAACAGGCCCTCGCCTGCCACCTGGGCGAGACTGGCGCGACGGCCGGCGCCCCGTCGCTGACTTCAACCCGCCGGCGCCACGGCGAGGCCGGAGGTTGACGCCGAGGGCCATGTCCGGGGATACCGGGCAAGACCGGAGCAACGGAGCCGGGGAAGACCGGCCGATGATGCACGACGACCCCGGATACGGCTCCGCGGTCTCTTACGGCACCTACGAAGGCATACCGGAGTCGGTCGAGCCCGGCCCCACGCCTGCCGTCAAGCGGGCCATGGACATCGTTCTCGCCTCGTTGGCGGTGGGCATTCTGGCCCCCATCTGGATCTTGGCGGCCATACTCATCGCGCTGGACTCCCCCGGGCCCATCCTGGTGCGCCAGACAAGGGTGGGCCTCAACGGGCGGGAGTTCGGCTTCTACAAGTTCCGGACCATGGTGCACCGCAAGAAGCAGGACGACCTTCACGAACGGCTGCCCCGGGGCGACCTAACGAAGCGACTCCTGAGCCCAAAGGGGCGCCCCCGTAACGCCACCAGCGTCGGCTGGGCCTTGCGCAAGACTACCGTCGATGAGCTGCCCCAGCTCCTCAACGTCATCCGAGGCGACATGAGCCTGGTGGGTCCCCGCCCTGACATACCGGAGATCGTGGCTGCCTGGCCGCCCCCGTTTCGCCAACGGCACAAGGTGAAGCCCGGCATGACGGGCCTGGCGCAGGTCAACGGCCGCTCGGACATCACCCACTACCAGAAGGTGCGCTACGATTTGGAGTACGTGCGCCATCATCCGATATCTCTGGACTTGAAGATCCTGATGAAGACGGTGGCCCTAGTCCTGAGCAAGAAGGGGGCGCGTTAGGTTCTCTGCATCACGGCGCGCGCCGCGGATCGCTTCTCATGCGCATCCTCTTCCTCGCTTCCGAATTTCCTTTCCCGCCCGACAGCGGCGGCCGCATCAAGACCCACAGCCTCCTGGAGCATCTGCGCGCGCGCCACAGCCTGCACCTCCTCTGCTTCAGGCGCGGCCCCCTCGACGCGCGGCAGGAGCGTTGGGCGGCCGGTCTGGCCAAGGTGGAGACGATCCCTCTCTTCCGCGGGCGGAACGCCCTCAACCTGGCCCGCAGCTACCTGTCGCGTCTGCCCTTGAGCATCGAACGTAACCGCCACCCGCTCATGGCTGACGCCGTGCACCGCGCCTGCGCCGATGCCGGCCCGGACGCCATCTTCTGTGACGGCTGGCTCATGGCCCAATATATCCCCCGCGACTGGCCCGGCATCAAGCTCCTCCACGAGCACAACGCTGAACACATCCTCTGGCAGCGCCAGGCCGCCATGGAGCGTAACCCTTTGCGCCGCTGGCTGGTCCGCCACGAGAGCCATCGGGTGCTGCGCTACGAATCCTCCATCCTGCCCCTGTTCGATGCCGTATTTGCTGTCTCTGAGCAGGATAGGGCGGCCCTGCTGGGCATAGGCGCCGACCCGGCCCGCACCTGGATCCTCCCCAACCTGCCAGAGCCGCACCTGCTTCTCCAGCCAGCGCCTAGCTTCGCTTCCTCGGCGCCCCTAGTGCTCTATTTCGGCACCCTGAGCTGGCTACCCAATCTGCAGGGTTTGGACCGCTTGTTGAGCGATGTCTGGCCCATGGTGCGCCGGGCCTGTCCCGAGGCGACGCTGGCTATCGCCGGCCGCGGCGCCCCCGCCGCGCTCGAACGGGCCGCCCGCCGTACCGCTGGCGTTGAGTACCTGGGGCCCGTCGATGATCCCGAACCGCTGTACCGCCGCGCACGGGTCTTCGTGGAAGCCACCCCGTCGGGCGGCGGCACCAAACTCAAGGTCTTGAACGCCATGGCCAGGGGACTCCCGGTGGCCGCCAGCCCCCAGGCCATCGAGGGCATCGACGCCGTCCCCAACGTCCACGTGATGGTAGGGGAGGACGCCCAGACCCTCGGCCAGGCGATCCTCGCCCTTTTGGGCGACCCCGCCCTCTGGCAGCGCATAAGCGAAAACGCCCGCTCCCTAATCCGCGACCGCTATAGGGCAGAGATCGCCTATCGTCCCTTGGACGAGGTCCTCAGTGGAACCCCGACTGGAGCCTGAAGCCGGCGCGCCCACCGTGGACGTCCTGGGCGTCCGTTTCCACGCCCTGACGCGGAGCCAGGCCGCGGAGGCCATCGCCTGCTTGGCTCGCGACGGCAAGCGCTGCTACGTCGTCAAGCCCTACTCAGAGTTCATGCCCCGGGCCGTCCGCGATCCCCAAGTGCGCAGTATCCTCAACGGCGCCAGCCTCTGCCTTGCCGATGGCGTGGGCATCCTCTGGGCCGCCCACTACCTGTCGCTGCCGGGAGGCCGCCTCCGGGCCCTGGCCCAGCTCCCCCTGTCCCTCGCCTCCCTGATGCTCAAGCCCAGCGCCCTGCGGCGTCCCCTGCCAGAGGCGATGGCCGGCGTGGACCTCACCTGGGAGATGCTGGCCCGGCTGGCCGATGCCGGCGCCAGCGTTTACCTTCTGGGTGGAACCGCCGCCGAAAACGAAGGCGCCCTCCGGCGGATCCGGGAACGCCTGCCATCGCTCCCCATCGCCGGTGCCCGGCCGGGACACTTCGACCCCCACGGGCCCGAAAACGCCCTGGTCATCGCCGACATCAACGCCAGCCGGCCAGGCGCCCTGCTGGTGGCCATGGGGTTCCCCCGGCAAGAGAAGTGGATCGCAGACAACCTCGCCCAGCTCGACGTGGGCGTCGCCGTTGCGGAAGGGGGCTCCTTCACCTTCATGTCGGGCGCCGTCCCCAGAGCCCCTCGATGGATGCGCCGGGCGGGCCTGGAATGGCTCTTCCGCCTTCTGCGCCAGCCCTGGCGCATCCGGCGGCAGGCGGCCATTCCGGTCTTCGTCTGGCTCACCGTCCGCAGCCGTCTGGCCCGCCGCTAACCAGCCCGCAGCCGCCGCAAGAGGCCCGCGTAACGCTGGAGGTCGGACGGCCGAACCAACAGGGCTTCCAAGGCGCTGCCGCCGCTCACCCGCGCGTACCAGTACAGCGTCGCCGCCAGGGCGCAGGTGTATGCCACCGAAGAGGCGATGGCCGCGCCATCCACCTCTAGCCACGGTATCAGCGCCACGTCCAAGACTACCGTCACCACCAAGGCGATGAAGGTGGCGTAGGTGTTATAGATGATCTTCCCCTGGCTGAAGAGATAGCTCCCCAGGACCCTAGTGGCACTGCCGGCCACGATGCCCGGCATAAGGAGCAAGAGCGGCTCCACGGCTGGGTCGAACTCTCGCCCGAAGAGAATCCTGACGGCGAGGGGTGAGACCGCCATTAGTCCGGCAGAGGCGCCAATGCTCACCAGCAGCGTGTTGCGGCAGACGATTGGGGTAGTCTCCCCGGCCTCCTCGCGGGCCATCCCGGTGAGCCGAGGCAGCAGCACCATGGCCACAGCCGAGGAGATCCACCAGACGCTCTCGCCGAGTCCCACGGCCACGGTGTAGTGGCCGACGCCAGCCCGGGAGACCCAGGCGGCGACCAGGAATTGGTCGAGCCGGTAGTTGAAGAGGGCCGCCAGATTCGCTATCTGGCCCTGGGCTCCGTAGCGCACCTGTTCCCAAAGCACCCGCCACCGCGGCCGCAGAACCTCGGCCAGGCGCGCCCGGCGGACGCCCACCAGTGCCAGGGCGACGAGATCAGCGCACAGGAATGAGCCCGTCCACGCCGCCAGCGCCGCAAAGACATCGAGGGCGTCCAGCGCGTAGAGGACGGCAGCGGCCGCAACACCCACTACCCCTTGCGCCACGGCCACGGCGCTCAGGGCGAAGAAGCGGCTGCTGCCATGCAAGAAGGAGGTGAGGATTAAGTAGGCCACCACTGCCGGCAAGGCCGCCCCGTAGAGCCAGAAGGAGCGCCCCCGCACGAACAACTCATCGCCCACTATCAGGGCGTATGTCCCCAGCACGACCCAGGCCGCCGCTGAAGCCAGCGCGATGGCCGCCAGGCTGCTGGCGAGGAGCGCGTTGTATGGGTACGTGCCCTTGTTCAAAAAGTAGATGTTGCCCAGCCCGATACCCAGATTGGCCACTCCGCCGGCCACGAGGACGGCATTGAAGAAGAGCGCATAGGTGCCCAGGCCGCTGTCACCCAAGGCCTGGGCCAACAGAACGCGCAAGGCGAAGGCCAGCCCGTAGATAAGCACCTGGGAGGCGAAGACGACGTTGACGTTGAGGAGGAAGCCGCTGCGAATCTCAGCGTTAGGTTGGCTGGACGTCACGCCCCCTGACTCCGCTGGAACCAGCTCGACATCCGCCGGGCGTTCTGTTAGGATGCGTTAGGCCAAGAGCAGAGGTGCGGCGGGCCCTGCCGATACCCGGCGAGACGGCCGCAAGAGGGCCGCATTCGTCGTACAATTGTAGTGTCACGCTGTCGGGGTGTAGCTCAGTCAGGCTAGAGCGCACGGTTCGGGACCGTGAGGTCGGCGGTTCGAATCCGCCCACCCCGACCATCGCCGGCGCTTCTACGAAACCGTAGCCTACTGAGCATCGTACCTTCAAAGATGATCCTAACTAATGAACGCTGTCCTGGCCCCAGCCGTTGCCGCTCCGGAGCCGGTAACAATGGCCAAGGCGCGGCGTCTTACCCTAACAAGGTGGGAACCTTAAGCCCTCCGAGGGCGTTATAAGTGTAATGTGTAACAACTCAGCCTTCCACTTGTTTTGCAACGGAGAACACAAGGGCGGGGCAGCATCGGAGTTCATGAGGTAATGGTGTTTCAAGCTGAAGACAGGACACGGATCAAGAAGCAGCAGGCGGATCTGGCCATCCGCATGGCCCTTCAGGGCCGTTGGCAGGAGGCCGCCCAGATAAACCGAGCCATCATCGAGTCCTTCCCTAACGATGTTGATGCCTACAATCGCCTGGGTAAAGCCCTGGCGGAACTCGGCCAATATCGGGAGGCCCGCCAGGCCTATGAGCGCGCCTTGGAGCTCGACCCCCTGAACACCATCGCCCGCAAGAACCTGACGCGCCTCACCGTCCTGGGCGAGGAGGCTGCGCCCCCCAAACCAGCGACCCAGAAGCTCTCACCTCAGATGTTCATCGAGGAGACGGGCAAGACCGGCGTCACCACCCTCGTGCGTCCCAATATGGAGATCGCCGCCCGCATGACCGCTGGCGACCAGGTGGTCCTCGCGCGGCAGAATGGCTCCCTCGTCGTCCAGACCATGACAGGAGAATACATCGGAGAGGTAGAGCCAAAGCTGGGCCAGCGCCTCGTCAAGCTGATGGAGGGCGGCAATCAGTACGTCGCCGCCATCTCTGGCCTCGACGAGGACTCCGTGCGTGTCTTCATCCGCGAGACGTTCCAGCACGCCTCCCAGACGGGCAAGCTATCCTTCCCGCCGGCCGTCACCGAATCCTTCCGCCCGTACGTCAAGGGGCGCCTCCTCCGCCACGACGAAGCCGACGAGGAGGCCTACTTTGAGGAGGCGGAGGACATCGAGGACTGGGAGCGGCCCAGCGATAATGATGAAGCAGACGTCACGATCTACGACTTCGGGACCGCCGAGCCAGAGGATGCCGGCATCGTCCCCGACGACGAAGAGTAGAGTCGCGACGCCCTTCGGCCCGCTATGAACAGCGGCCAGGCCGGCGACCGCCCGTTGCCCCAAGAGTGGCAACGCGGACCCCGCTACGCCGGCGCCTATACC
This sequence comes from Dehalococcoidia bacterium, assembly GCA_034433815.1. Taxonomy (GTDB): domain Bacteria; phylum Chloroflexota; class Dehalococcoidia; order SM23-28-2; family RBG-16-64-32; genus DAOUAG01. The sequence continues at coordinate 19,052 of DAOUAG010000277.1, forward strand.
TTCGCCCGCTGCCCGGCCACGAGAGACCTCTCCCGCGCCGATGCCGCCATCGTCGGCGTACCTATGGATATGGCCGTCCTCTACCGGTCGGGCGCCCGTTTTGGCCCCCGAGCTATCCGCGATGCCTCCGGCGGCCTGCGCCCGCATCACTGGGAGCCGGACAAGATCGAGCCCCCTTTCGACCGCTTGAGGGTCATCGACTACGGCGATATCGAGGTCTTCCCGGGCTACATCGAACAGTCCTTAGCCCACATCCAGCGCG
>DAOUAG010000278.1:0-1795 GCA_034433815.1 Dehalococcoidia bacterium
ACCTCCACCTGGGGGAAGCTCTGGTACGTGCCCCCGCGATCCGGCGCAATGATGGGCGACCGGCGGGCGCTGGTTATCAGGAGCACCCGGTTGCCCTCGGCGTTCTCCACCGCCACGCCGGGCAGGATGTTGGCCACGCCCGGGCCGTTGCTGGCGATACAAACGCCTAACTTCCCAGTGAAGCGGGCGTAGGCCCCTGCCATGTGGGCCGCCGAGGTCTCGTGCCGCGGTGAGACCAGATCGATACCCAGGGGACGGAAACTGGCAAACAACCCCAGGTAGGTGCCATCCACGATGCCGAAGACCTTCTCCACTCCTTCTGCCCGCAACATGCGGGCGACGGCCTCGCCCCCCTTAATGGCGGCCGCCTTGCTTCTCCTACGCGTGAGCCTGCGGGGCACCGTTAGCATGGGACACCTCCTGCCTGGTATGGACGGATAGAGTTTAGCCCCTGACGCCTGAGCCCGCCAGCCGCTTGGGCTAGGAAGCCGGGGAAGGCTGACGCAGCCTGAAAAACATCCAGAGCACGGACGTCAGGACGACGCAGATGCCCAGCAGGACCACAGCCGTAAGCGGGGCGGCCTGCTGGAGGGCAGAGAAGTAACTCTTTTCGGTGTTCAGCAGCACATGCCAGAAGAGGAAGGCGGTCAGCACAGTCATGACGGCCCAGGCGGGCTTGTTCCAGTCCCACAGCTTCTTCCCGTCCATGAACTCCAGGGGCACCATGTTGAAGAAGAGCCCTTCTAAGCCGCCGACGAATATGGCTGCGGCCACAGCCTCTGGCACAGCCGCCAGCATGCTCCCCTCATGGTCGCGAGCCAGATCCCGGAAGGGGTCCACGAGGAGCCAGGCAATTACACAGATGCCCAGTAGCGCAAGCCCCGGGAAGAAAACCACGTGACCTAGCTGGCGCCGGTTTAGCGCGGCGGCTCCAAATACGGCGAAGCTGGCGATGAACCCGTAGATGATCCCGGGCTGAAAGTCTTCCAGCCGGGAGATGAGCACGCTAACCACGGCGATGGCCAGGCCGGCCGGAAACAACTCGACCCCTCCCGGGATGCCGTGTCCGCGGCTAGAGACCAGGGCCTGCCCTCCGCTATACGTATACGTTACTGCCCCCACGCCGATTACCAGGCTGGCCACCAGCACGAAGCTCTTATCGTTCAGCCCGAAACCAGGCTCGGCGAACCCGTAGACGAGGGCCGTTAAGGCCAGGACCGTCACCGGACCCGCCACCGCCGCCAGGCCGCTGCCGCTCCCGGACAGCGCATCGAAGACCCTGCCCAGACGCCGTGCCGCACCCCGAAACGGCGCCAAGAAGCGCCCGAGAAAACGCTCGATGGAGTCGGAGTTCTCCTGCACCGTCTGGTTGAACATTGTGGCCGTCAAGAGGATAGTGACCATCGTTGCGCCGGCCAGGGCGACGTTTGTACCCACAACGTTCATGTCGCTCGATAGCTGCCTGGGCAGCAGCAGCGACTGCACGATCTCCGGCCGGGGCCCGTTGACCCGGGGCTCCGGAACCCCAGCCCCTGTGGCCCCCCCAGGCGCCTCGGGCGGCCGCGACTCGCCGAGCACTGCCGGGCTGGGTGAGGGCGTGGCCGGCGCCGGGGCAGTCGGCGTGGGCCCGCTGTCCGTCGCTCTGGCGGGCGTGGAGGTGGGCGCCGCCGTCGCTCCGCCAGGTGGCGGCGCAAGGACTGCGGTGGGCAACGGAGTGGCAGTTGGGGCCGCCGTACGGGCGGGCGCTGGCGTTGGCGTAGGTGTGAGGGTAGGAGCAGGCGTGGGCGGGGACGTA
>DAOUAG010000279.1:0-13331 GCA_034433815.1 Dehalococcoidia bacterium
CCCATGACGACTGAAGGACAAGCGCCGGGGCTGGAAGCCAGCATCAAGGCCTATCGCCAGCACCTTCCCACCTACCGCCAACTGCCAGAGGAAGGGCGGCCAAGGGAGGAGATCCTGGACCAGATGCGCCGCATGGCCGAGGCCGAGGCCGCCCGTTGGCGAGACGGGTTCGCCTCTGGCTCCGTGTACAACGGCGATGAGGAGCACATCGAGTTCCTCAACCAGGTCTACGCCATCAACTCCCAGTCCAACCCCCTGCACACCGATATCTGGCCGAGCGCCGTCAAGTACGAGTCCGAGGTCGTGGCCATGACGGCCGAGATGCTGGGGGCAGGACGGACCGAAGACGAGATCTGCGGCACCGTCACCTCGGGCGGCACAGAGAGCATCCTTCTGGCCATGAAGGCCTACCGGGACTACGCCCGGGAGCGGAAGGGCATCACCCGCCCCCAGATGGTGGTGCCTAGCACTGCCCATGCCGCCTTCGATAAGGCAGCCCAGTACTTCGGCATCGATATCGTCCACGTGCCCGTCGGCCCTGACTTCCGCGCGGACGTGGCGGCTATGGAAGCGGCCATCACGCCAAACACCATTGTCCTCGTGGGCTCGGCGCCGCCTTTCCCCCATGGCATCGTCGACCCCATCGAGGAGCTATCGGAGCTGGCCCGCTCCCGGGGGATCGGTTTTCACACCGACGCCTGTCTCGGCGGCTTCCTCTTGCCCTGGGCGGAGAAGTTGGGCTACCCGGTGCCGCCCTTCGATTTCCGGTTGCCGGGGGTCACTTCCATATCCGCTGATACCCACAAGTACGGATACGCCGCCAAGGGCACATCGGTGGTGCTGTACCGGGGCCGAGAGCTGCGCCACTACCAGTACTTCACGGCCACCGACTGGCCAGGCGGCCTATACTGCTCCCCCACCTTCGCCGGTAGCCGGCCAGGCGCCCTGACCGCCGCCTGCTGGGCGGCCATGGTGTCCATCGGCCAGCGCGGGTATTTGGAGGCGGCCAAGCGCATCTTGGAGACGGCGGCCAAGATCAAGGACGGCATCCGCCAGATCCCGGAGCTGCGGCTCATCGGCGACCCCCTCTTCGTGATCGCTTTCGAGTCTCCGGAGCTGGACATCTACCGGATCATGGACGCCATGACGGAGCGCAAATGGAGCCTCAACGGCCTCCAGCGGCCTCCGGCCCTGCACCTCTGCGTCACGTTGCGCCATACCCTCCCCGGCGTTGCCGAGCGGTTCTTGGCGGACTTGCGGGCAGCGGTCGCCGAGGTAAAGGCCAACCCCCAGAAGGAAGGCGGCGTCGCCCCTATCTATGGAATGGCCAACACGCTGCCAGACCGGGGGATCATCGCCGATCTCCTACGCAAGTACATGGACAACTGGTACAGGTTGGAGTGAAGCCGCGCTTGCCCGCAGCTAGTGGCCGTGGCGCTGGCGCACCAGCTCGTCGAAGCCGCCGCGGTAGCGCCGGCCATCGTCAGGCTCCGGGTGGATGACGACGATGGTGCCCGGCAGCCGCTCCTGGATGGCGCGCTCGATGCTCTCGGCGATGGCGTGGACGTCCTCGACGGTGCGCTGGGGGTCGACCAGGAGGTGCATGTCCACGTGGCGCGTCGCGCCCGAGCGGCGGGTGCGCAGGCGGTGGAAGCCCCGGACATCGCTCCGGTGCTCCACCAGCACGTCGTGGATGATGCGCATCTCTTCCGAGGGTAGCGCTACATCCATCATCTCCGAGGTGGCTGCCCGCACGAGGCCGATGGCGGTCCAACCCATATAGGCAGCCAGGCCCAGCGCCACTAGGGGGTCGAAGACCTTCTCCCCGGTGGTGCCCACCAGGGCGAGGCCGGTGATGATGGCCAGAGCCTGGATCACGTTGGTCTGGAGGTGGGTCGATTCCGCCATAAGGGCCAGGGACTCGCTCCGGATGGCCTGCCTGCGCATGGCTAGGGCCAGCACGGCGTTGGCGGCGGCGGCGAGGATCATGACCGCCAGACCGATATCGACATGGATCTCTGGCGCCGTGCCCAGGAGGCGCCGGATGGCCTGAAAGACGACGAAGCCTCCGCCGACGCCCACGATAGTAGCCGCCACCGCCGCGGAGATGCTCTCGATCTTGCCGTGACCGTAGGGGTGCTCCTCATCCGCTGGCTGGTTAGCGACGCGGACGCTGAGGAGCGCGGCCGTCGCTGCCGCCAGGTCGCTCCCGCTGTCGACGGCGTCAGACAGCACGGCGATGCTGCCGCTCAGCAGGCCGACGGCGAGCTTTAGGGCCAGCAGGCAGGCTGTGGTAGCCAGGGAGATGGTGGCGATGCGTTGGGAAGCCCGGTTCATCCTGAACAGGAAACGGGGCCAGGCGCCCTCGGGTTACCCCGCCTTGCGGGCGATGACCTCCCTAGCCGCCTGGGCCATGGCCGCGGGGGTGAGCCCAAAGTACTCCAGTAGCTCCTGCCAGTTGCCGCTGGTGCCGTAACGGTCGCGCATGCCCACGAAGGCCATGGGCGTCGGGTGGGCTTCGGCCAGCACACCGGCGACGAGGCTGCCCAGGCCACCGTGCACGAAGTGGTCCTCCGCAGTGACTATGGCCCCCGTGTCCCGGGCTGCCGCCAGCACGGCGTCACGGTCCATTGGGCGCAGCGATGAGGCGTTGAGGACGCGGGCGCCGATGCCCTCGCCCTCTAGCAACGACGCCGCCTCCAGGGCCGACGCCACGAGCTCCCCGCAGGCGATGAGGGTGACGTCTCGCCCATCGCGAAGCATGTGCCAGCGGCCCAACTGGAACTCGTAGGGCTGGCCTTGGTACAGACCGTTCTCGTACACGATGGGCGTCTTGGGCCGCAAGGTGCGGATATAGAAGGGCCCCTCGCTCCGGGCCGCAGCCTCGATGGCCTGGCAGGCTTCGACGTAGTCGGCGGGGAAGACGACCCGGAAGGTGGGGAGGGAGAGCATCAGAGCCAGGTCCTCCAGGGCCTCAGCCGAAGCCCCATCCTCCCCGGTCACTACACCCCCGTGGGAGGCCACCAGCTTGACGTTGGTGCCTGGTTGGGCGACGGCCATGCGCAGCTGGTCGAAGCAGTGGCCAGGAGCGAACACGGCGAAGCTACTACAGAAGGCGATCTTGCCGCAGGCGGCCAGGCCCGCCGCCACACCGATCATGTTGGCCTCTGCAACGCCGACGGTGAAGAACCGCTCCGGGAACTCGCGGCCAAACTTGGCCGCCGAGGTGGAGACCCCAAGATCGGCGTCCACGCAAACGACATCCAGCCCCTCCCTGGCGAGCTTGATCAAGGTAGGGCCCAGGGCCGCCCGCGTGGCCTCTGCTGCTGCAGCCTTCGCCATCAGTCTGCCAGCTCCCGCAGGGCGATCTCCATCTGCTCCGGGCTCGGGGCCTTGCCGTGGAAGTCCGGGTTGTTCTCCATGAAGCTCACGCCCTTGCCCTTGATGGTCTCGCAGATGACCACCGTGGGTTGCCCAACGTGGGCGCGGGCCTCCTCCAGGGCAGCGATGATGGCGCCGTAATCGTGCCCGTCGATGTGCCAGGTCCGCCAGCCGAAGGCTTGCCACTTCTCTTCCAGCGGCTCCAGGTTCATGATGTTGACGGCGTGCCCATCCTGGGAGATCCATCCCCCCGGGCGCGCCGGGCGATCCCCGTCGCCGCCAAAGCGCAGGTAGTCGGAGAAGCCGTCGTTCTGGATGTGGTTGCGGTCCACGATGGCCGTGAGGTTATCGGCGGCGTGGTGAGCCGCCGCCATCGCCGCCTCCCAGGTCTGTCCCTCCTGGCAATCGCCATCACTCAGGAGACAGAAGACGTGATATGGCCTGCCGTCCAGCCGGCCGGCCAGGGCGTGGCCCAGGCTGAAGGAGAGGCCCATGCCCAGGGCCCCGGCGGACATCTCGACGCCGGGGGGCTTTTGCATGACGGTGTGCCCCTGGAGTCGGCTGCCCAACCGCCGGAAGGTCTCCAGCTCCTCCACCGGGAAGTAGCCGGCCTCGGCCATCACTGCATAGAGCGCCGGCGTAGCGTGCCCCTTGCTCATGATGAAGCGATCGCGCTCCGGCCACAGGGGGTGCTTGGGGTCATGCCTCAGGACTCGAAAGTAGAGGGCCACCAGTATGTCGGCGCAAGACATCGATCCCCCGGGGTGGCCGGAGTTGGCGGCGGCCGTCATGCGGATTATGTGCCGCCGCACTCGCCGCGCGATGCTATGCAGCTCTTCGATAGTAGGTGCCTGGGTGGATGTCAACGTCCGGAACCGCCCCTGCTGGATGCTGGACTCATTATAGGTATGCCCCGAATCCCGTGGCAACGTTGACAGGCGGTGCTATGATTTTTGGCAAGGGGGAGACGGCTGCCACATGATAATCGATTTCCATACCCATATATTCCCGCCACAGGTGAAAGAGCGCCGGGAAGAGTTCCTCCGCCGCGACCCTACCTTTGCCGAGATGTACTCCAGCCCCAAGGCCAAGATCGCCACGGCCGAGGACCTCCTGCTGAGTATGGATCAGAGCGGCGTAGACGTCAGCGTCGCCCTGGGGTTCGCCTGGACTAGCCACGACCTCTGTGTGCAGCATAACGACTACCTTCTGGACGCAGCGGCCGCCAGCGGCGGGCGCATAGTTCCCTTCTGCACCGTGAACCCGGCCTGCGACGAGGCGGAGCAGGAGGCGATGCGCTGCGCCCGGGCCGGCGCCCCCGGGCTGGGAGAGCTCCGGCCCGATAGCCAAGGCTGGGACCTCAACGGCGACCCAGGAGAGTCGTTGGCCAGCGTGGCCGAGAGGGACGGCCTACTGCTTCTGTTCCACGTGTCCGAGCCTGTGGGCCGCAACTATCCGGGGAAAGCCGGGGGCGCCCTGACGGCGTTCTTCGAGTTCACCTCCCGCCATCCGGAGCTGCGGATCGTGGGGGCCCATCTGGCGGGCGGCCTGCCCTTCTTCGCCCCCATGCCAGAGGTGCGCCAGACCTTTAACCACGTCTATGTCGACACCGCCGCCCAGAGGCTCCTCTACGACCACCGAGCCTATGACCAGATAGTGCGCCTCATCGGCGCGGAACGCATCCTCCTCGGCAGCGATTTCCCCCTGGTATCGCAAGCACGGCAGATCGAAGAGGTGCGATCCGGCATCTTTCGCACCGATGACCTGCGCCTGGTGCTGGGGCTCAACGCCGAGCGCCTCCTGGCCGGGGATCACCGCCCGTGACGCCGCCAGCCGACCGTGGGCAGGCCGGCCGGGAGCTTCTTCGTCTGTTCGTCGCCGTGGAGTTGGATGAGGAGGCTCTGCGAGCCCTCGCGTCGTTGCAGGACGCTCTGCGCCGGCGAGGACTCGATGCGCTCCGCTGGGTGCGTCCGGAGGGGGTGCATCTAACCCTTAAGTTCTTGGGGGAGACGCCGCCGGAGCGGGTGCCGGCCATTGAAGCGGCTCTGAACGAGGCCGTCAGCGGCGTCCCGGCCCATGCCCTCAGATTGGACGGCCTGGGCACCTTCGGCAGCCGCCGCAGCCCCCGGGTGCTGTGGGTCGGCCTCGATGGGGACTTACAGGAGCTTCGCCGGCTTCAGCAGCGGGTGGAAGCCGCCCTCGCCAAGGCGGGCTTCCCAAAGGAAGCCCGCGCCTTCTCTCCCCACCTGACCCTCGCGCGGGTACGACCGGAGACGGCGGCGGTCCTGAGCGAGCCCATCGCCCGGGCTCTGGAGGCGGCGCCACAACCCGAGGCCAGCATCGCGGTGCGGGAGGTCTCCCTCATGCGTAGCATCCTAGGGCCCGGGGGCGCCGTATACCATCGCCTCGCCGCCTTTCCCCTGGCGGTAAAATAGGGGCTGGCCATGAAGGAGGGAGCTGCGGCGGCACCCGTCGCTGAGGCTGGAGGGCAGCGCGCCGGCCGGCGTTTGCTGCCCTTTCTCAGGCGTAACGTGACGCCCCGGCTGGGCGCCGCCCTGGCGCTTTGGCGAGTCGAGGCCCGCCTCGCCCTGCCCACGTCCCTCTTTCTGGTGGCCACGCTGGGGCGCTGGAATGGGGCCCTAGCCATGGGCGGCATCATGGCCGTCTATGCCGCCGTCTTCTTGTTCCTTCTCGAAGGCGAGAGGGCGTTGGAGGAGATGCGCTCATGGCTCGCCCAGCGCCGCTGGGCCCGCCGCTACGTCCTCCCCCTGGCCGAGCGGCGGACCAGGGCCGGCAACTTACACCACCTCCTGGCGCTCCCCGCATCAATCCTTTTCTTCGGTCCCTTCTGGCGCGCCCTCACTTACCACCTCCTGGGCATGCGCCGCCTGCCTGCCTACGTCTTGTCTGTGGGAGGCAGCATTCCCCATTCGCTGCTCTGGACGGGCGTTTTCGTGGGCGGCCTCTGGGAGGCAGCCATTCGCCCTCTGTTGGAGCGGGCCGGTCTCTGGTGAGCCGCTAGTCCCGGTAGCCGGCCGGGTGGTCCTGGTGCCAACGCCAGGCCGAGGCAATGATCTCGTCGAGGTCTGGATGCCGGGGGCGCCAGCCCAGCACCTCGCGCGCGCGCTGGCTGGAGGCCACTAGCGCCGCGGGGTCGCCTGGCCGTCTGGGTTCCTCCCGCACCGGGATGGGATGGCCTGTGATCTTCCGCGCCGTCTCAATGACCTCCCGATTGGAGAACCCGCGCCCGTTGCCCAGGTTGAAGACGCCGCTGGCCGAGGCCGTCATCTCCAGCGCCAAGAGGTGGGCTTCGGCAAGGTCTGACACGTGGACGTAGTCCCGAATGCAGGTGCCGTCAGGGGTCGGGTAGTCGCTTCCGAAGAGGGGGATGGATGGTCGCTGGCCCAAGGCCACGGCCAGCACGTTAGGGATCAGGTGCGTCTCCGGCCGATGGTCTTCCCCGCGCCTGTCGGTGGCGCCGGCGGCGTTGAAGTAACGCAACGACACGTAGCGCAGCCCCGCCTGCCGCTCGTACCAGGGCAGCATGCGCTCTACGGCCGCCTTGGTCTCGCCGTACGGATTCACGGGGCGCATCGGCGCGTCCTCCGGTATGGGGACACTATCGGGTTCCCCGTAGACCGCCGCGCTGGAGCTGAAGACGAAGCGCAGGACGCCGTGGGTGACCATGGTGTTAAGGAGGGCTATGGCGCCGCCTATGTTGTTGGCGAAGTAGCGCCCAGGCTGGGCCACTGACTCCCCGGCCTGGATGTACCCGCCATAATGAATGACGGCCTGAAAATCGTGGCTGGCCATGAGTCGCCCCAGGGCGTCCTCGTCGCGCACGTCGGCCCGGACCAACTCCGCCGCCTCGTTGACGGCCGCCGCATGCCCGGCCACCAGGTTGTCCAGTACGGTCACATCGTGGCCCGCCTCTACGAGCCGGTCGACGGTGACGCTGCCGATGTAGCCGGCCCCCCCTACGACGAGGACGCGCATCGCCCTCCCTTTGGATCGCGCCTAGCCCAGGCGGCTGTCATTCCTGGAACCGCTTGAAGACGAGGCAAGCGTTGTGGCCGCCGAACCCGAAACTGTTCTTCAGCACCACGTCCACCTGCGCCTGGCGCGCCTTGTTGGGCACGTAGTCCAGGTCGCACTCCGGGTCGGGCACCTCGTAGTTGATCGTAGGGTGGATGGTGTTGGTGAGGATGGTTTGGACGGCGGCGATGGATTCGACGGCTCCAGCCGCGCCGAAGGAGTGGCCCACCATGGACTTGGTGGAGCTGATGGGCACCCGGTAGGCGTCCTCACCGAAGGCGCGCTTGATGGCCAGGGTCTCAGCGGCATCGTTCAGCTTGGTGGAGGTGCCGTGGGCGTTGATGTAGTCCACCTCCGCTGGGCTGACGCCGGCGTCCTCCAGGGCCAACTTCATGGCGCGGGTGGCCCCGTCGCCATCGGCGCAGGGGGCGACGACGTGGTTGGCGTCGTTGGTGGCGCCATACCCCGCTAGCTCGGCCAGGACCGGCGCTCCGCGCTTCCGGGCGTGCTCCAAACTCTCCAGGATGAAGATGCCGCAGCCCTCGCCAGCTACGAAGCCGTCCCGCAGCGCGTCGAACGGCCGGCTGGCGTCCTTCCCAGGGCGCAGTGATAGCGCCCGGATGACGGCGAAGCCGCACAGGCCCACCTCCGTCAGCGCAGCCTCCGTGCCACCCGTGATGACCACATCCGCCCGGCCGGACCGGATCAGGTCCAGGGAGTCGCCGATGGCCTGGGTACCGGCAGCACAGGCCGTGATGACGGTGTTGGAGTAGCCCTTGACTCCGAAGAAGAGGCTGACGTGGGCGGCGGCCATGTTGGGCAGCATCTTAGGGAAGAAGAACGGGTCGATGCGCATGCCGCCCTTGCTGTCGATGGTGCGGACGGCGTCCTGGGTCTCGCCGATCCCCCCTATGCCGTTCCCGAGGTGCACGGCTACTCGCGTACGGTCCACGGAGTCTAGATCCAGCTCCGCCTGGCGCAGCGCCTGAGAGGTGGCGGCTATGGCAAACTGGCTGAAGCGCGCCATGCGCCGCGCGTCCCGCCGGTCCATGTAATCTTCTGGGTTGAATCCTTTCACCTCGGCTGCGTAATGAACCGGGTACTGGGAATGGTCAAAGGCTGTGAGCACGTCGATGCCGGACTGCCCAGCGACCGCGTTCTTCCAGAACTCCTCCACAGAGTTACCGATGGGGGTGATGGCCCCCATGCCCGTTATCACGACGCGTCTTCCGTTGCTGCCAGCCATAGGAGACCCTCCAGACTCCCACCGCTATCCGGATGGTTTGCCCATGTGGGCGCGCCCCTCTGCGGCGACGAAGAGCGAACCCACCAGACATATTACCCCGTCCTCCCCGGCCGTTGCCATCGCTCCGTCAATAGCCTCGCCAACGCTATCTCCAACCTTCACCTCCAGGCCCAGGCCAGCGAATGCGCGCGCCACCTCGGCAGGCGCCATCGCCCGGGGATGATCCGCGCGCACCGTGATGACCGCCCGCGCCAGGGGCGCAAGCTCCTCCGCCAGGCCTCGCACGTCCTTGTCTTCAGAGGAGCCAACGATGAAGATCACGCCCTCGGCACCCAGATCCTCGGCCAGGGCCTCCCGTAGGCGCCGGGCGGACTCCCGGTTGTGGGCGCCATCGGCCAGCACCAGAGGGCTTGCGGCCAGCACCTCCAGCCGCCCCGGCCAGTGGACGCTGGCCAGCCCCTGGGCCATTGCTTCGACAGGAATGGGGAAGCCACGCTCCCGAAGAGCGCTGGCGGCGGCTAGAGCCACCGCGGCGTTCTCCGCCTGGTGCGCCCCGATGAGGTGTAGGCTGGCGTCTAGACGGAGGCCGGGGCCCTCGAAGAGCACCCGCTGCCCCTCCGTTCCCAACAGCGTGCGGCGCCAGCGGTATTCGGCCGCCACATCGACGAGGGACGCGCCCGCTGCCCTGGCCGCCGCCCGGATTACGGCGGCTGCCCCAGGGTCGGATTGCGGGGCCATCACCACGGCGCAGCCTGGCGTTATGATGCCGGCCTTCTCGCGAGCTATCTTCTCGGGTGTGCCCCCCAGAATGGCCGTGTGCTCTAGGGATATGGGGGTGATGACGGCTACGTCCTTCGCCGGAAAGACGTTCGTGCTGTCGATCCGGCCTCCGAGGCCCACCTCTACCACCTGGACCTCCACGCCGGCGCCGCGGAAGGCCAGGAAGGCCATCGCGGTCAGAAGATCGAAAGTGACGAGCTGGCGGCTGCCCAAGGCCTCGCCCAGGGCCTCTATCCCTTGGCGAACCTGCGACGCCAGCCGCGCGAAGACGTCCGCCGCGATGGGGCGCCCATCGATCCGTATCCTCTCGCAGTAGGAGTGAAGGTGAGGGCTGGTGTACAGGCCAGTCCGGTAGCCCGCGGCCCGCAGAATCGCCTCGGTCATCGCCGCAACGCTTCCCTTGCCCTTGCTGCCCGCCACGTGAACCGTGCGCCGGCCGAGATGCGGATCCCCCAGGCGCCCGAGCAGCGCCAGCACGGGCGCCAGGTCAGGCCGGTCACGGAAACGCCCGCCCCGTTCGAAGTCGGCGAAGGACAAGAGGTATTCGATGGCCCCGGCCTCGTCCATCACGGGCCGATTATACCGGGGCCAGCTCCCTATAATGGCTCTATGACGGACGACGGCGAACCGGCGGCTGGGCATCCGCGCAGCAGCAAGTGGCACCCTGCGACGGGGCACATTCTAGCGGCCCTGGAGTCCCTGGAGCTGGGGGGCTACCGGGTTTCGGTGCTCTTGGGGCCAAAGAATAACGTCGGTTCCACGTATTTCCGCCTGACGCTGAGCGACGCGGCTGGCAGGGAAGGGGATCCTTGCCCAGCGCTGGGCCTTTACAACCAGGGCTCCTTCCCGGCGTACAACTGGCTGGAGCTCATACGCTACGAGCCCGTCGTCGAATTTGGGCCCCGGCGCCTGGATTTGCGGTCCACCGGCGCTGAGGGGCGCCTGTTCGCCGCCCTGTCGGCCCTCGTGCCGCCCGGCGGCCACCTCATGGTGGAGTACGACTCGCCCGGCCACGCCGAGACGGCCGGGGGGTTGGCCCTCGGCTTTCCGCCGGTTGTTACGCCGTTAGGCTATCTGCTCTTCCAAGCGGGATGCCGCTCTTTTCGCGACTGGTATATCTCCGAGGGCGGCCGCGAAGGCCCGCGGAAACTTCAGGGGTTCAAGCCGCTGAACGAGGAGGTTCGGAAAGAAAAGAGCGATCTGTTGCGCCAAGAGGTGGAAACCTTCCTTGCCCGCCTTTCGCCAAGGGCGCCACGGCCACTGGAGGCCGCGGCGCGGGAGCGCGGTCGGCAGGTGCTGGCAGCTCTGGCCGTAGAGTAACCAGCTGCCGCGACTGCCCCAGCCCGCGGGGCTAGAGGATGCGGCTGAGAAAGGCCCTGGTCCGCTCGTGCTGGGGGGAGTAGATGAGCTGCCGCGGGGCCCCCTCCTCCACGATGACGCCCTCGTCCATGAACACCGCCCGGTGTGCTACCTCCCGAGCGAAACCGATCTCATGGGTTACCACCACCATAGTCATGCCGTCTCTGGCCAGTGCCTGCATGACGTCCAGCACCTCGCCCACCAGCTCCGGATCCAAGGCCGACGTGGGCTCATCGAAGAGCATGAGCTTCGGCTCCATGGCCAAGGCCCGGGCGATGGCCACTCGCTGTTGCTGCCCGCCGGAGAGCTGGGCCGGGTAGGCGTCCACCTTGGAGGCCAGACCCACCTTGGCCAGTAGCGCCCGGCCCATCTCCTCCGCTTGGCGTCGTGGTACCCTCTTGACGTGGATGGGGGCCATGGTCACGTTGCCCAGGGCCGTCAGGTGGGGGAAAAGATTGAACCGCTGGAAGACGAAACCGATGGCGGACCGTTTGCGGGCCACCTCGCTCTCCCGGTCCTCCACCAGGCGACCGTTTTTCTCCCGGTAGCCCACAAGCTCCCCGTCGACGTAGATACGTCCCGCGTCCAGCGTCTCCAGGTGATTGATGCAGCGCAAGAGCGTCGTCTTTCCCGAGCCACTGGGCCCCAGCAGCACAACCACCTCTCCCCGGGCGACGTCCAGGCTGACCCCGCGAAGCACCTCGGTGCGCCCGAAGCGCTTGTGCACGCCGATGACCCGGACCATGGGTTCTGCCATCACAGCATTATTGTAGAGGCGCCTCAGGCGCGGCGGCCGCCCAATATGCTTATCGCCCGCGAGAAAAGGGTCTCCGGCTGCTCCCGCTCGCCCGCCGCCAGCCAGCGCTCCACCTCCGCCTGCACCAGGCTGAAGCCGGTGACGACCAGCAGGTACCAGAAGGCCGCTACGGTATACAGCTCCATCACCTTGAAGTTGGCGGCCGCCTGGATCTTGGCGGCGTTGAGGAGCTCCACTACCCCGATGGCGAAGGCCACCGACGTATTCTTCAGCATGGCGATAAATTCGTTGCCGGTCGGGGGGACCATCACCCGCACCGCCTGGGGCAGAATCACCCGGCGCATCGCCTGAAGGTTGGTCATCCCAAGGCTCTTGGCCGCGTCCATCTGTCCGGATTCCACCGATTTGATGCCAGCCCGGGCGATCTCCGCCATGTAGGCGGCCTCGTTCAGGCCAAAGGTGATCACCGCCGCGCGAAACCGCGTCCAGTGCTCCCGGAAGATGTCGTCGGTGATCATCTGCCGCAGCCCAAAGTACATCATCAGCAACTGGAGGAGGACGGGCGTCGCCCTCCAGAACCAGACGTAGAGTCCGGATATGCCGGCTGCGAAGGGGTTCCGCGACACCCGCATTACCCCGAGCACGATGCCCAAGACGATGCCCAGCACCATGGCCAGGGCCGCTATGATCAGCGTCTCCCGCAGGGCGCGTAGGATGATGGGATCGAAGAGGAAATCCCAGACCGTTCCCAGGTCGAACTCGACGGCGAGGGCTACGGACATATCCGGCCCAATCCAGCCTCAGCCTGAACCGGGGGCCACCCCCACCGAACAGGCCTCACCTGCCCATCCCGAAACCGAAGGTTAAGGAAGAGCGGCCGCCGAAAGCTTCCACTTGGCCATGATGGAATCGTACTCGCCGCTGGCCCGCACCTGCTCCAACGCCTGCTCCAGCGCCTTCTTCAGGGCCGTGGACTCCTTGCGCACGCCGATGCCGTACGGCTCCGGCTCGATCTGCACATCCAGAACCTCAAGTTTCCCGCCCGACTGTTCCGCGTCCACGAAGGCCACCGGGAAGTCCGACAGGTTGACGTCAGCGCCGCCGGTCTTCACGTCCTCTACAGCCAGGGGGTTGGTGTCGAAGGTCACGATGTTTATCTTCTTGGAGCACTTTTCGTTCTGGGCCGTCACCAGATCGAGCTGGATCGTCCCCGCCTGCACCGCCACCGTCAGGCCGCACAGGTCCTCTATGGTCTTAATCCCCTTTGGGTTCCCCTTGGGCACCAGCACTCCGGTGCCGACGTTGGCATACTCGACGAAGTCGATCTCTTTCTTCCGCTCGTCCGTGACGGTCATGGCCGACATGATGATGTCGAACTCCTCGGTCTTAAGCGCCGGGATGATCCCGTCGAACCCCGTGTTGATGAAGACCGGCTCCACACCCAGCGCCTTGGCCAGAGCCCTGGCCAGGTCGATGTCCAGGCCGTCGGGCTCCTCCGTCCCCTCCTTGTAGAACTCGATGGGGGCGTAAGCGATGTCCGAACCCACCTGAAGCTTGCCATCCTTGAGCTCCGGCACCCCGGAGATATCGATCTTTCCCGCCGTCGCCGTCGGCGAGGCCTCCTCATCATCCCCGCCGCAGGCGGCGCCCCCTAACAGCAGCACCAGGGCAGGCAAAATGAAGAGTATCGCCTTTAGCCCGAAGTTGCGCTGAATCATGTGCTCCCTCCTTATCCCACTTGGCTCTGCCCGATGGACCCCCGAATGCCTAGGA
>DAOUAG010000280.1:0-7698 GCA_034433815.1 Dehalococcoidia bacterium
GTCTCATCGATGCTGCGCGTGGCCGGCTTCCCCACGTCGTGCAGAAGACCGCCGAGTTTGAGGAGGGCCGCCCGAGAAACCCCGGGTGTGACCTCATCCCGGAAGTAGGCAGCCCCTTCGTCCCACCAAGCCAATTCTGACCACAGCCCGCGCCACAACGCCGCGCCCGACTCAGCCGCCGGCTCCACCTCCGAGAGCAAGACGTCGAGGAACTCCACCGTGGCCAAGCTGTGGCCCAGGACGTCCCAGTAGTGCTCCTTCGGCTGCTCCGCGCCCCGGGCCGGCTCCAGCTCCGGCAGCAAATGGCTTAGGAGGCCCAGCCCGTCCAGCAGCCGCAACCCTTGGCCCGCCCGAGGCGTGGCCAGGATGTGCCTCAGCTCATCGCGCTGCCGCTCAGCCGCCGCCATGGTCAGGAGCGGGGCGAGATGGCGAATCATCTCCTCCGTCTGCGCCTCTATCCCGAATCCCAGTTGGGCTGCTATGCGCGGACCCCGTAGCAGCCGCAGGGGATCTGCCCGCAGGACCGCCTCGCTCACCGCCCGGACTATTCCCGCCTCGAGGTCGGCCAAGCCCCCCGTGGGATCGATGACCCGGGCCCGCCCGGAGGCTACCTCAGGCATGGGCGCGGCCATGGCGTCGATGGTGTAGTCCCGGCTCCGTAGGTCCGCCTCGATATCGCCGCGCAAGGGCTGGAGGTCGATGTACAAGCGGGTTTCCGGTAGCTGAATCCGCGCCAGCCGCCGGTCTTCATCCAGGGGGAACCAGTGGCCACCGGTCTCGGCCGCCAGTTCAGCGGCTAGGCTCAGAGGGTCGCCCTGGACAGAGATATCGACGTCCCGCACAGAGCGGCCCAAGAGCGCGTCCCGCAGGAACCCTCCGGTGGCGTAGGCCTCGATCCCGCGGGAGGAGAAGAACGATGCCAGCTCCGCGACGGTGGAGAGCACGTGGGGTTCCAGGTGAAGAGAAAGAGAACTGGCCACGGAGGCCCCCGGCGGGCAGCCTCGCTAGGAGCGGGCTTCCTCTGGCTCGATCTTGATCAAGGCGTCCAGGCTGGGCAGATGGTCGATGTAAAGGATGCCGTTGATATGGTCGATCTCGTGTTCCAGCGCCTGGGCGAGAAGGTTTTCGCGAGCCTTTATGCGCACGGGTTTCCCCGAAGGGTCGAGCCCCTTAGCCACGACCACCTTGGAGCGGGTAAGCTCCGCCCGGTATCCGGGGATGGAGAGGCAACCTTCTTCTACACGACGCTGGCCCGTAGCCTTCACGATCTCCGGATTGATTAGGGCGAAGGGCTCCTCGTCCGGCAGGCCGATAACGATAACTCTGAGGGAGACGCCGATCTGCGGGGCCGCCAGACCCACGCCGTGCGCGGCGTACATACTATCGATCATGTCCTGGATGAGGGCGTGGATGCTGGCGTCGATCTTAGGCACCCGCTTCGCCTTCTGGCGCAGCACCGGGTCTGGCAGGGTAACGATAGGTTTGACAGCCAAAGATAACCCCCTTCTAGGGCCATGTGGTAACTATTCTAGCGCATCGGCGCTGGCCCGTCCCCTAGAGCATCGTCGCCGGGTCCACGTCCACGGTCCAGCCCCGGGGCATCGGCAGATCGCGCACCAACGCCACCGGGTCCTCCCCCCTGAGCACGATGTTCCAGCGCCACCGGCCCCGGATGCGCGATACGAAGGCGGGAGCGGGGCCCAGGATGTCCACGTTGGGCAGGCCTCGCTCCTCCCGCAACCGGCGCAGCCGCCTGGCCATCGCCGCTGCCTGCCCCTGGGAGTAGGCGGCACCGGTGTGGGCATAGGTCAGGCGGACCAAGCGCCCAAAGGGCGGATATCCCAGCCTTTGACGGAAATCGGCCTCAGCCTCATACAGGGCGTGATAATCGTGGGCTGCTGCCGCCCGGATAGCGAAGTGATGGGGCGTATAGGTCTGGATTATGACCCGACCGCCGCGCTCCCCGCGCCCAGCCCGGCCAGCGACCTGCTCCAGAAGCTGAAAGGTGCGTTCGCCAGACCGCCAGTCCGGCAGGTGCAGGGCGATGTCCGCGGAGATGACGCCGACGAGGGTCACCAGCGGAATGTCCAGGCCCTTGGCGATCATCTGGGTACCGATGAGGATGTCCGCCTCGTGGGCCAAGAAACGGGCCAGGATGCCTTCGTGAGAATGGCGCCCCATGGTCACGTCCCGGTCCCAGCGCAGGGTGCGGGCCTCCGGGAACGTCAACTTCACCTCCTCTTCCACCCGCTCGGTTCCCAGGCCGACCATTCGTATCCTCTCGCCACCGCACTCGGGGCAGGTGCGCGGCAGAGGCGACTGGCGACGGCAATAGTGACACACCAGGGCGGACTGGGGCTCGTGGTACGTAAGGGATACGGCGCAGGAGCGGCAGCGCGGCACGTACCCGCAGTCCCGGCACTGTACGAAGGACGCGGTGCCCCGGCGATTCAAGAACAGGATCACCTGCTCGCCGGCCGCGAGCGCCTGCCGGATGCCTCTGGCCAAGGCGCGGCTGAAGATGCTGCGGTTGCCAGCCTTCAGCTCTTCGCGCAGGTCCACTACTTCCACCTCGGGCAGGGGCCCCGGCATAGCGCCGCCATCGCTGCGTAGCAACCTCTGCCTCAACTCCAGTAGCTGGTAACGGCCGGTCTGGGCCCGGAAGTAGCTTTCCACGTCCGGCGTGGCCGATCCCAGGACCAGGACAGCGCCGGTCAGGCGGCAAAGCTCCTCGGCCGCACGCCGGGCGTGGTACCTGGGCGAGCCCTCCTGCTGCTTGTACGTCCACTCGTGCTCCTCGTCGATGATCACCAACCCCAGATCGGGCTGCGGAGCGAACAGGGCTCCCCTGGGGCCGATAACCACCCGGTAGCGGCCGGCCCGGACCTCGTGCCACATATCGAAGTGCTCCCCGGGCGATAATCCGCTGTGCATAACGGCTACCTGGCCGGGGAACCGTTCCGCGAAGCGGCGGACCGTTTGGGGCGTGAGCGATATCTCCGGCACCAACACGATGGCCCGCTTGCCCAGAGCCGCCGCTTTGTCCAGAGCCGCCAGGTACACCTCCGTCTTTCCGCTGCCAGTGACCCCGTGCAAAAGAAAGACGGGCGGTGCCACCCCATCGCCGGCGCACTCCAACGCCCGGGCGATGGCCTCGTAGGCGGCGGTCTGATCCGGGGTAAGCTGGGGCGCCTGCCGCTGTGGGTAAGTGCGGCCCGCCAACGGATCACGCACGACCGTCACTTCGCGGACCTCGGCCAGGCCCTCCTGCTCTAGATCCCGCAAGAAGGCTGGGGTAAGGCCCATGGCCCGGGCACGGGATAGCGGCAGGCCACCCTCCGCAGCCAAGGCCTCCAGCAACGCCGCCCGGCGCAGGGCCCGGGACGTCCCCTCTTCTCTTAGCTGCACCGCACGCGCCCTAACGGATTCCTCAGTGGCGAGCGGCTGCACGTACGTTACAACCTTACGGGCCACCTGCGGCCGGGCCAGGCGGTATGTCTTCTGGAGCAACCCTCTACGCAAGAGCGCCGTTAGCGCCGTGGCCAGACCAGGAACCTTGAGGTTCCGCCGCAGCGCCTCGGCCTCGACCTCTCCGTGCTCGACCACGTGGGCCAAGACCTGGCGCTGGCGCTCGGTAAGGCCCAGGGCCGCCAGCTCCTCCTGAGTGGCCAACGGCCGGTAGAGGACGAGGGGGCGCTGCTTGAACCCTGTGGGAAGCATGAGGGAGACACAGTCGAAAAGCGGCGCCAGGTAGCGCTCGCTCAGCCAGCGGGCCAGCGCTGCCCTCTCGGGGGTGAGCACCGGCTCCTGATCGATCACCGCCTCGATCTCCCGCGCCCCAGGGAAACTAGCTTCCTCCGTCACCTCCATCACCACGCCCTGGAGGGTGCGGGGCCCGAACGGCACGTAGACGGCGTGCCCTGCCCTCACGTGCATACCTTCCGGGATCCGGTAGGTGAAGGTCTGGCGCAAAGGGGCAGCAGCGTTGACGGCCACCTCAGCGAATGGCATGGCAAGGATAAAGTATAGGCGACGGGGTGGGGAGCTTAGCGCGGCTTCTGTCGCGCCTCAAACAGATGAGGCCACAAGCGGGCGGGGCCGCATTGCCCGGCTGTTGACGTTAGCTGCCGGATGCAGGCTCGTCTTGGGGTTCGCCGGCCGCCGCCACCGGCTCGCCGCCGTCGTCCGGGGCCGCATCATCGCTGGCGCCTTCCTCGGACGGTGGCTCCTCGACGCTGGCCTCGGCCTCGGCTTCGCTCTCCCCCTCGCTCTCGGCGCTGGTCTCCGCCGCTACTTCGGCCGTCGGCTCGGCCTCTTCAGCGATCGCCTCTTCCTCCGTGTACTCCTCGGCCTCTAGCTCCGGTGCCGCCGTCAGCTCCTCGAAACGGGCGCGGGAACCGGCCTTGATGCGCGCCGCCTTCCCAATTCTCTTACGTAGGTAGTAGAGGCGGGCCCGCCGCACGCGCCCCACACGGGAGACCTCCACCTTCTCGACCAACGGGGAATGGAAGGGGAAGATGCGTTCCACGCCGACGCCGTGGCTCACCCGCCTGACGGTGAAGGCAGCGCCGGGGCCGCCGCGGCGCACGCGGATTACCACCCCCTCGAACACCTGGATGCGCTCCCGGTTGCCCTCGATGACCTTGGCGTGGACGCGCACGGTGTCGCCCGGGCGGAAGTCCGGGATGTTAGGGTTAGGCTTTAGGTCTACAAAAGAATCAGCGCCCATGGAACAACGCCCAATAGTGTAACCGGCGGCCCGCGTTAGGGCAACCTCCCTGACCGGCGGGACGGCGCGCGGCCGGCGGCCCGGCGCCGCGGCACCTTCACGCCCTGTTCCGCTAGCCACTCCCGCTCCTCATCGCTGATCTGGGCCCTGGCCAGGAGGTCAGGCCGTCGCTGAGCGGTGAGGAGAAGGTTGCGCTGGCGCCGCCATCGATCCACCTCACTGTGGTGCCCCGACAGGAGGATGTCCGGCACCCGCCAGCCGCGAAACTCTAACGGGCGCGTGTAATGGGGGGCTTCCAAGAGGCCCTGGGCGAAGGACTCCTGCTCCGCCGACTCCTCGCAGCCCAGGGCCCCAGGCAGATGGCGGACTACAGCATCGGTCACGGCCATGGCCGCGATCTCTCCGCCGGAGAGGACGTAGTCTCCGACGCTGATTTCGTCCGTCGCCAGGTGTTCGTGCACGCGGGCATCGAAGCCCTCGTAGTGCCCGCAGAGCAGCACTAGCCGCTCCTGGCGCGCCAGTTCGACCGCCACACTGTGGTCGAAAACCCGGCCGATGGGAGTCAGAAGGATGATGGGACCGCGCTCCGGCGCCATCTCCAGCACCGCCTCGGTCGCCGCGAACACCGGCTCAGGCTTCAGCACCATACCCGGCCCGCCGCCGTAGGGATAGTCGTCGCAAACCTTGTGCCGCCCCTTGGCCCAGTCCCGGATGTTGTGCACATGGATAGAGACGATGCCGGCCTCGACCGCCCGTTTGATGATGGACTCATCGAACGGCCCACGGAACATGCCAGGAAAAAGGGTCAATATATCTATTCGCATAGCCTCATGGTAACCAAACGAACGGCCGCGGGGCACCGCCCCCGGTCTTACCACTTCGCCCCAGATCGTCCCCGGGGCTAGTGCTCAGGCCCCCGCCGTCCGGTGCTCTGACGCCTCCCCGCGCAGGAGCTCGACGGCATGGGGCAGCACCGGCAAGAGGGGAGCCAGGCTCTCGCGCACGCCCTTAGTGCTCCCTGGCAGGTTGATGATGAGGGTGCGCCCTCTAACGCCCGCCAGGCCACGGCTGAGCATCGCCAGCGGCGTGCTCTTTCGTCCCTCTGCCCGCATCGCCTCCGCAATGCCAGCCACCTCGTAGGCGATGACAGCGCGCGTGGCCTGGGGAGTTACGTCCCGCGGGCCTAGGCCCGTGCCGCCAGTGGTCAGCACCAGATCCAGCCCATCATCGTCCGACCAGCTACGAAGTCGGCTAGCGATGACCTCCTCCTCGTCCGGCACCACCTCGTAGCGCTCGACAACTGCGCCGATGCCCTCCAGCATCTCGCGGATGGCGGCGCCAGAGGTGTCCTCCCGCTGGCCGCGCGCTCCGAGGTCGGAGGTGGTTAGGATCCCAGCCCTAATTGGCATCGCCGAAACTTCTCCGAAAAATCCCAGAACAACCCCTTGACAAGTGGGGGCGAAGTGGTACGATTTCCCATGTAGTGGGCGGAGATGGGGGAACTGCCCACTCGCCGGGGTCTTCGGTTTTGTCCCCGCCCACCGCTTAAGGGACGGACCGATTCTATCACTCCACCCCCAGGGTACAGAAGGGTGAGGCCGGCCGATGGCCTTCAGGGGCACTTACGAACATACGCTAGACGACAGAGGGAGGGTGGCCATCCCGGCGAAGTACCGTGCCAGCTTTGCCCAGGGCGCCATCTTGACCATCGGGCCGGAGGGTTGCGTCGAGGTATACACCCCGGAGGGGTTTGAAGAGATGTCCAAGGACATCGCGTCGGAGTCCCCCAAGACGCTGGCAGGCCGCCGCGCCCGCCGCCGCTTCGACGCCCAGGCTTTCGAAACCGAGCTGGACCGCCAGGGTCGCATCCTCATCCCCGTAAGGTTCCGCCAGATGGCCCGGCTGAACGGCGCCGTGGTCATAATCGGGCGCCGCGAGTGCCTAGAGATCTGGGAACCTTCGGCCTGGCAGCAGGAAGAGCAAGCGAGCTTGCTAGAGGCTTCCCCCGCGGAACAGGGGCGGGGGGACTGAGGGTCAGGTGGTTGCAATCTCGTCCCCCAAGGAAACCCTCATCCACGCCCCCGTCCTGGTGGAGGAGGCCGTGCATTACCTGGCGGTCCAGCTCGGTGGCCGCTACGTGGATTGTACGGTCGGCGGCGGGGGCCATGCCCGCGCTATACTGGAAGCCGCCTCCCCCGGCGGCCTCCTTCTCGGCCTGGACGCCGACCCCAAGGCCCTAGCCATCGCCGCGGAGACCCTTGCGCCCTTCGCTGGCTCCGTACGTCTCGTGGAGGCCAACTTCCGAGACTTGGAAAAGGTCTGCCGCGACCTCAACTTCGTCCCCGTCCATGGCGTGCTTTTCGATCTTGGCGTCTCCTCCTTCCAACTGGCAGATCTAGAACGGGGCTTTAGCTTTCAGGCGGAAGCCCCCCTGGACATGCGCTTCTCACCCTCCCAAACCATCACCGCAGACGACATAGTGAACCGCTACAGCGAATCCCAACTGGCAGAGATCATCTGGCGCTATGGAGAAGAACCAGCTAGCAGACGGATCGCCAGGGCGATAGTCCGCGCCCGGCCTATTACGTCGACGCTGCACCTTGCCACCGTGGTAGCCCGGGTTGCGGGCCACGGGCGCCAGCGCATCCACCCAGCGACGCGCACCTTCCAGGCCATTCGTATCGCCGTCAACGATGAGTTAACTGCGCTGGAGGAAGCCCTGGCCCAGGCGCGTAACATCCTGGGCTCCGGCGGCCGGCTGGTAGTCATATCGTTCCACTCCCTGGAAGACCGGATCGTCAAACAGTTCATGCAGCGGGAGTCCCGAGATTGCCTCTGTCCGCCCGAATCCCCACGCTGCACGTGCGGGCATAGAGCTACCCTGCGCTTGCTGACGAAGCGCGTCGTTAGGCCCACACCTCAAGAGACCGCCGCCAACCCCAGAAGCCGCAGCGCCCGCCTGCGTGCCG
>DAOUAG010000281.1:0-3170 GCA_034433815.1 Dehalococcoidia bacterium
GGCCGTTTTTCTCGAGGTTTAGGTTCCAATACGATAGGGCCTCGGCCAGGGACTCGGCGTATCCGACGCTTTCGTCGTAGCGCGTGGTGGGGGCCTTACCGATGACGAAGCGCCCCTCCTCGTCCACGACGATAACATCCGTCATGGTGCCGCCGGCGTCACAGGCCAGAAGATATCGACTCATGTTAGCCTCGAACCTCCTTCTGATTGCCGCAGCAGCCAACCCCGGCGCAGACGAATGCAGTGGCCGGCCAGCTTCATGCTAGCCCTCCCGGCGGACCCTGCGTTGAAGTGCTGGTATGCCGAATCCTAACATCGCTTTTGACGGTTCGCGCGATCGTGAAACACGGTTCGCCTGGGCGTGCCCCTCGACCGGTGAACTCACGATATCGTCCGTTTTGTCGCTCTGTCTGTAGGGCATTGGTAGATATGTCTGTAGGGTAAAGCCCTACCTACAGACGTGCAAATGCTGGCTCACAGCGCTTGAACCTATGATAAGGCCCGCCATACAATTCGTCCGGCGGCCAGAGTGTCACTCATGCGAGAAGCGGTCATCTGTAGCCCCCTGCGCACCCCCGTGGGCCGTTACGGCGGGGCCCTCCGTGACGTAGACGCCGAGACGTTGGCCGCCACAGTAGTGTCGGCGCTGGTGGAGCGCTCCGGTATCCCCCCAGATGCCATCGACGACTGCATCTTCGGCCACTGCTATCCCAGCGGGGAGAACCCGGCCATAGGGCGCATCGCCGCCCTAGCTGCGGGCCTTCCCGTCGATGTCCCCGGCCTACAGCTTGACCGGCGCTGCGGCTCCGGGCTTCAGGCCGTGTGCCTGGCTGCGATGGAGGTGCAGACAGGAGTAGCAGACGTGGTCCTGGCGGGCGGAGTCGAGAGCATGAGCAACGCCGAGTTCTACACCACCAGTGTCCGCTGGGGTCCGAACCGCGGCTCGGTCGTCCTCGCAGACCGTCTGAACCGCGCCCGCGTCACCGCTGGCAGTCGCCGTTATATCGTCGAGGGCGGCATGATCGAGACCGCGGAGAACCTGCGGCGCCAGTACGGCATCAGCCGCCAAGAACAGGACGAATACGCCCTCCGCTCGCACCAGCGCGCGGTCGCCGCCTGGAACGAGGGCCGGTTCGATGCCGAGGTGGTGCCGGTGCCGGTGCCGGGTAAGAAGGGCGAAACGACTCTCTTCACCAGAGACGAGCACCCCCGGGCCGACACCACGTTGGAGAAGTTGGCTGCCCTGCGCCCAATCATGATAGAGCAGGACCCAGAGGCCACGGTAACTGCCGGCAACGCCAGCGGCGAGAACGACGCCGCGGCCTGCTGCCTAGTGACCACCCCAGAGAGGGCGGCCGAGCTGGGGCTCAGGCCGATGGCCCGTCTCGTCTCGTGGGCTGTGGCGGGTGTGCACCCTGCCTACATGGGCCTTGGCCCAGTGCCCGCCACCAAGAAGGCCCTGGAGAGAGCCGGGCTCTCCTTAGCAGATATGGACCTTATCGAGCTGAACGAGGCCTTCGCTGCCCAGCTCCTCGCCTGTACCAAGGAGTGGGGGTTCACGGAAGCTGATTTCGAACGGCTGAACGTCAACGGATCGGGAATCTCGCTGGGCCACCCGGTCGGCGCTACCGGCGTGCGTATCCTGGCCACTCTTCTGCACGAGATGCAGCGCAGGGGTGTGCAATTCGGCCTGGAGACGATGTGCATCGGCGGCGGCCAGGGGATCGCTGCGGTGTTCGAGCGGGTCCACTAAGGGAAAACAGGAGGTGTCTTCGTGGGTAAGCTAGAAGGGAAGTCAGCCATCATCACCGGTGCTGCCTCTGGCATCGGTCGCGCGACGGCCCTGCTCTTCGCCAGAGAAGGCGCGCGGCTGGCCCTAGCGGATGTCGACCCCGCGGGCCAGGGTGTAGCGGACGAAATAACCCAAGGCGGAGGCACCGCCATCTTCGTCAAGACGGACGTCTCCAAGCCGGAGGACGTGCAGGCGCTGGTGCGTGCTACCGTGGAGGCGTATGGGCGGCTCGACATAATCTTCAACAACGCTGGTATCGAGGGCGAGCAGCGGTTTACGGCCGATTGCAGCGTCGAGAACTGGGATCGGGTGCTGGCCGTGAACCTGAAGGGGGTTTTTCTGGGGATGAAGTACGCCATTCCGGAGATGCTCAAGAACGGCGGCGGGGTAATTGTAAACACGGCCTCCACCGCTGGGCTAACCGGATACCCCAGCCTCCCAGCCTATTCGGCATCCAAGGGGGGCGTCATTCAGCTCACTAAGACGGCGGCTCTGGAGTACGCCAGGCAGGGGATCAGGGTGAACTGCATCTGTCCGGGCGGCATTTACACGCCTCTGGTAGAGCGCTTCACAAGGGGTATTCCCCAGGAACAGATACAGAAGATGGTGGAGATGGCACACCCGGTCGGGCGTTTTGGGACGCCGGAGGAAGTGGCCAAGCTCGCCCTATACTTGGCCAGCGACGACTCCTCCTTCTGTACCGGTGCCCCGTTCATCATAGACGGCGGCATGACGGCCCAATAAGGCCCGCACCGGCGTCAGGCCGCGTGCAAGACGTCGATAAGGTCGCGCACTAGGCGCTTATCTTCGGGTGTCTTCCGGGGGTAGTCGGTCGGCAAGTAGAGGGTGGTGAAGATGCCCGCCCAACGCTCCTTCAAGCGGTAAGCGATCTCATCGATTGGCCCGATAACGGCAAACTCCTCCGCTACCTCATCGGGGACGAGGGCCTCCATCTCTTGCCAGCGCCCTTCCAGGGACATGGGGTGCAAGCGCTCCCCCAGCTCCTTTAGGCCGTGGACCTCCAGCACGGAGTGGTAGGTGCGGGTCGACGCGTAGAAGGCAACCCTCCGCTTCAGTAGCCGCTTCTCGGCCTCCAACTCCTGTTGGTTGTGGCCCGTGACGATAATGGGGGCCCCAACGATATCGATCTCGGCGGGACTCCTCCCGGCTTTAGCTGCCCCGGCTGCAACGGCGGGGAGCAGGACCTCTCGCATGTACTTCGGCGTGCAGAAGGGGTGGGGGAAGATGCCCTGGCAGAGCTCCGCCGCTAAGGAGGCGTTGTAGCGGTTGACGGCCGCCAGATAGATGGGTATGTCCGGATGCTCTATCGGGCCGGGGTTGAACATCGGGGGCATCATGGTGAAGCTGTAGTAGTCGC
>DAOUAG010000282.1:0-1780 GCA_034433815.1 Dehalococcoidia bacterium
ACAGAAAGGCGAAGGATTGGCTTGGAGCAGCGCAAACAGGAGCGACACGGCGGTCAGTGCCTTCTCGCCCCCCGAGAGCTGCGTTAGGCTGTGAGTCCGCTTGCCCGGCGGTTTGGCCTCTATCTCGACGCCGGATGCAGAAGGATCCTTCGGGTTGCTCAGCTTCAGCTTGGCGTGGCCACCACCAAAGAAGGTGTGGAAGTATTGCTCGAACCCCGAGGCCACCTCCTGGAAGGTGCTCTCGAACCGACGGCGCATCAACTCCGTTAGCTCGCGGATGGCCTTCCGCAGCGACTCTTCTGCTCCCTCCAGATCCCGCACCTGGGCGGCCAGGAAATCGTACCGTTCCCGTAGCGATTCATACTCCGCCTGGGCATCGACGTTCACCGGCCCCAGACTGCGTAGCTGCGTCCGCATGCGTTCGATCTCCCGCTTCATCGCCTCTGGGTCCACCGGCGCCCCCCCGGAAATAGGGCGCAGGCCCGGGCCCTCTTCCCGGCCCTCAGCCGCCAGCCAGTACGGGATGGCCGGCCCCGCCGGCTGGCCTTCTTCCACGACGCGTCCATCCGCCGTAAGGACCAACCCATCCTCCGCTATCTGCTTGCGCAGGATCTCCACCTCGGCCTCCCAGCGCCTGACTTCCGCCTCCGATTCCAGGACGTGCCGCTCGCCCTCGAACACACGAGCCTGGGCGCTCAGCACCTGCGCGTGCAGATCCCGTTGGCGGGCCTCCAGGTGATGCATCCCGTCGCCGCTGGGTTGGCTGTCCCGGATGAACTGTTCCAACTCCGCCCGCGCCCTGCCTAGCTCCGTCTCATCGGACTCGATGCTGGCCTTGAGGGTCGCCATCTCCATCTCCAGGCCTCTCAACTGGACGTCCTTGGCGGAGACCTGCGCTTCTATCCGTGCCAGCACGGCCTCCGCCGTCTCTCGCTGTACTGCCAGCGACCGGTATTCGCCGTCGGCCCGGGCCAACTGATCCGCTGCCTCATTCACCGCCGTTTGTAGAGCCTGGCGACGCTCGCGGAACAGATCGTTGGCCCGGCCGAGGTGCTTTGCCGAGGCCACGGACTCCCGCGACTCCGCCAGCATCGCCTCCCTCTCCCGCTCCAGCCTTTCCGCCTCCCGTTGGAGCGCCAACTGCTGCTCCCGCAGGCTGGCCTGGGAACTAATGATGCCGCGCATCTCGCCCCGGAGTTGCGCCAACTTCTGCTGGCGTTGCCCCATGGTGTCCTGAAGACGGAGCCGGCGTTCCAACGCGACGTCCGCCTCGCGGTTCAGCGCCGATAGCGCCTCCTCCGCCTCTCGCAGCCGCTCCCGCCACGTCTCCGCCTCCCTCTCGGCCGCCAGGAGCGACTTCTCGATGCGCTCAACCTCCTTGGGGATCGACTCCATGTCCCGCTCATAGCCCAGCACAAACGGCCGGCTGGCCCGCGGCTGGCCCCCCGTGATCTGGCCGCTGGGATGGAAGACGATGCCGTCGAGGGTTACGATGGTGCCCAGCCCGCGGCGCAGCATCCTCTGCGCCACCGATGCGTCCTGCACCACGATGGTACGCCCCAGCAAGAGGTTGACGAGCTTTTCGTGGCCAGGGGCGTACTTAATCAGGCGGGAGGCCACGCCCACGACGCCCTTCTCCCGAATGACGTTCAGGGGGTAGGACTGCTTAAGGCCGTCCAGCGGTATCACAGTGGTGCGGGGTCCCCTCTCGTTGACCAACGCCTGCAACGCCTGGACGGCGTCGCCTTGGCGCTGGAACACGAACGCCTCCAACTGATCT
>DAOUAG010000283.1:0-2144 GCA_034433815.1 Dehalococcoidia bacterium
CGTTGATGATGCTGCCGCCTTCGTCCAGCTCGCCGTCGACGAACCACTGGGCGTCCCAGCGCACGCCGTCCAACATGCCCTCGTAGTCCCAGAAGCCGCACACCCGATCGACGCCCGACGGCAGCGCGTTGTAGATGCCCGTCGGCAGGTCGTCGCTGGTGACACCATCGCTGAAGACCACGTTATCGAAGATGATCTCGCTCGTATCCACAACGCTGCCCGGCGTGCTCTGAGGGTTGATCCCTTCGAACTGGGACACATACGTCCTCCCGCTGCGCGCCGCCTCGATGAGGGGCATCGCCAGGTTCACCGGCCGCATGCCGTTGATGAACCCGCCCACGGGGACACAGTCGTCCCGGTTATCCACCTGGCCATCGCCGTTCGTGTCGGCGACAAAACGGCAATCGACGAAGTTCTCGGTATCGGCGCCGGAGCCCACGATGGTGGGGACGCCGATGAGCTCACCCGCCGCGTTGACCGCCAAGCCGCCGCTATTGCCCCCGGCGATGGTGGCGTCCGTCTTGATCCAGGCCCGGTCTCCCACGCTGCGATCCGCCGTGAACCCGCTCACGCTCCCCCTCGTGAACGTGATGGTCTCGCCGCCGATGCCCGGGAACCCGAAGATGCGCACCTCATCGCCGATCTTGACACTGTCGGAATCGCCGACGGCCACAAAGGGGAACTGCTCGTCCACCGGGTTGCCGTCGAGATCGGAGACGATGCGTATGACAGCCAGATCCAGCGCGTAGTCGACGGCGGCTATCTCCGCCAGGTAGGCCAGCTCCGCCGGCTCATCGGACCGGGAGGCGACGGCCACCCCTAGCGTCTCGTACTCGCCGCCGCGATCGTCGACAACGTGGGCATTGGTAAGGATCAGGCCGCTGGACGATATGAAGGTGCCGGATCCCGTCCAGACCACCTCGCCGCGAGCGTCCAAGGCCTGGATTTGGACGACCGCCCGCGCCAGCTCTTCGGCGCTGTAGGCGGGCGATGCGCCATCTTGCGGCGACTGCGCGGCGGTTGGGGTGGTCTCGCCGCCAGATCCGCCACCACAGGCACTCACCAAGAGCAGAAAAATGGCCAGAGGGATGGGGAACCGGCTGAGGGTCATCCTGTTACTCCTCTCGACTGGAGAGTGCGTTTTCCCCAGTTTAGGCCATGGGCAGCCCGCTGCAAAGCCACAGGCGGCGCAAGCAGTGCCCCCGGAAAGCGCGACAGATCGCAAGGATGGCGTTCAACCTCCATTCCTGTAAAATGTTCTCACGCCGCACTGAGGGCGGTCCTCTCTTTTGGTTAGAGGTACAAGGTGGAAAAACAGCGAGACTACTACTCCGTTCTCCAGGTAAGCCGCTCCGCCAGCCAAGCGGATATCGAACGAGCCTATCAGCGCCTGGCTCGCCTTTACGACCCCGCTACCAGCCGCAAACCCAGGGCCCGCCAGCGCTGGGAGGAGCTCCAGGCAGCCTACGCAGTCCTCAGCGACCCGAAGCGCCGGGCCGAGTACGACCGGCGCCGCTCCCGCCGCAAGCCAGGCGCTCCCGGCGAGCCCCAGGGGTCGGCGTTTTCCGATTTCCTGGCGCGGCCCGAGTTTCTGGGCGGCATTGGCCTGGGGGTTGCAGCCCTCATCGTCATCGCAGTGATCGTGGCGTCCCTCACCGGCGGCGGGGACAGCCAGAACGCCGTCAGCCAGCCAACGGTCAGCGCCACTATCGCCCCGGCCAGCCCGACGCCCACGCTGCCGGCGCAGACGCCGGGGGTGGCGCCTGCCAACCCGCCAGAGGTCACGGGCGAAGCCGTCACCACAGCCTCAGGCCTGCAGTACATCGATATTCAGCCCGGCACTGGCGACCCGCCGTCGCCAGGCGATACCGTGGTGGTCAACTACACGGGGTGGCTTCAATCCGACGGCACGAAGTTCGATAGCTCGGTGGAACGCGATGCTCCGTACAGCTTCGTCCTGGGCACGGGAAGCGTGATCAAAGGGTGGGACGAGGGGTTGGCGACGATGCAGAAGGGCGGCAAGCGCCGCCTCATCATCCCCCCAGAGCTGGCCTACGGCGTCACCGGCTCACCACCCAAAATACCGCCCAACGCCACGCTGATCTTCGACGTCGAACTAGTCGATATCTTCCGGAAGTCCACGC
>DAOUAG010000284.1:0-5514 GCA_034433815.1 Dehalococcoidia bacterium
TCGTGGACCTCACCGCCCCGGGCGATGCCGACTGCGATGGCGACGCCGATTCGGTAGACGCGCTGCAGGCGCTGCGGCACACGGCCGGCCTGACGGTGACCGGCGAGTGCCTGTCCGCGGCGGACATCGACTGCGACGGCGACATCGATTCGGTGGACGCGCTCGGCATCCTCCGTCACACCGCCGGCCTGCCGGTGAACCAGCCCCCCGACTGCGAGCCACTGAGCGCATCGGCTCAGGCTTCGGCGGCGCCGACCTTCCTGCCCGAACCAGACGGCGGCGGCGGTGTCGCCCGCGCCATCCAGCGCCTGGTTCGCCACGCCTGGCTCGGCCTTCCCTTACTCGTCCCGGCCCTGGTGGCGACCGGCCGAGTGCGGCGGCGGTGAGCAGATCGAGGGAACGAACAAGCGAGGGGCCGCGGCCCACGTCGCGTTAAGGCGGTGTGCGCACGCCCCGTCACTCGCCCGTGCGGCTACCGAAGTAGAAGCCGATGACGTTGCCCAAGGCGGTGATCCACCCCCCGACAACCATCTTGGTGAGATCGGAGGAGCCGTCGCGGACAATGAGGTAGCCGGCGATGGCGCCGGCCACGAGGACGACGCTGAGGGACATGAGGGACCTGACGCTGCCCCGGGGCAGCCCAAGGGGTTCCTCCGTCATGCTCCCACCTCCCGCGCGGCCCAGGCCTCCTGCCGCCAGCGCTCCCATTCGGCCTCAGGGTCGGCCACGTCCAACAGGCCGGCCGCCGTCCGCCGCGAATGGATTCCAGAGGCCACCAGCCGCGCCTCGTCCTGCACTAGCCGCGAGCGGTCCTGGGGCAAGACGGGCCCCCAGATGATTCGGGTTCGGTAGGGGGCGAAGGTCTCCCCCGTCTGCTGCTCTAGGATCCGCAGGATCATCTCGTTGCGCCGGCGGAAGGCGGCGCTGCGGATGAGGCGCTTGCGCTGCACCTTCTTGAGGAGGGGATCCAGCTCCATCTGGAGGGCGACGCCTGAGAGAGGCTGGCGAGTCTCCCCGAAGGCGCTGCGGGGCACCTCCGCCAGGTCGTGCAGGGTGCGCAGGATCAGGTTGACGTAGTCGACGTGCAGGCCGACACCGCCGCCTTGCAGCAGGTCCAGCAGGTACGCCCGGGCCTTCTCCGGCACCTCCCATACTGCCCCCGGCTGCACGGCGATGTCCTGGGCCTCCGTCACGTTCTCCAGAACGGCGATGGGGTTGCCCGACAGCTCCAGGATCATGGAGAGTTGCGAAAGGGCCCGGTTGAGCTCCGTTAATGGCTCCCGCACGGCCGCCAGATCGGAGACGCCCCAGAGTTCCTTGGGCTGGCGTATGTTGGGATAGATGACAAAGGGGACGAACCCATATGGGTTGGGACTCCCCTCTACCACGCTGCCGTCGAGCCAGACCTCTAGCCGCTCGGCAGTCCAGTCTTCGATGACGGTGTGCTCCCGTCCGCGCGGCTGAACCAGGGGGCCGAAGAGGTCTTCGGCTTCCTCGTGGCTGAGCTGGTATCGATAGGCGATGCGCCACACCTCGGTGGGGTCGCCGCCGCGTCGCCAGGCAAAGAGGCCCTGCACATCCGGCGCTGAGACCCGCACGCGCCTCTCCGCGGGGTCCCATGCCACCTTATAGGCCGCGTCTCCCAGCACCGAGCAGTCGATCTCGTTGTCGAAGTCCAGTTGGTCCAGGGCGTTCTCCTCGTAGACCTGACGCAGGGCCTGCTCGGCCCGGCGCGCGCGCTCAGCGGCGTCTTCTGACCCGTCATCTGGGTCGACGGCGAAGCCCAGGCCGGACATGGTGTAAGAGGCCGTCTTTTCCACCATGGTCTTGGCGTAGTTGAACGCAAGGCGCCTCTCCCGCCGCCTGCCCGGGGAGGCCGACCACTGGCGCCCCTCGTAGAACTCCAGGTTCTCCCGATACCTCTGTAGGCGGTCTCTGTCCAGCCGTTCCAACTGTTGGGGGAGTGGTTGCTCCCCCAAGGAGCCTGCCACGCTTATCCCCGTCGCCACTTCCGCACCACCTCTCTACTGGGCCCAACGCGCCGGCCCAGCCCTTTAGCGCCATGGTTATGGGCCGTAGGTTAGGAGGAGCCATGCCGCCGCACCCGTCAGGACAACGTAGGCCAGGGTGTGCATGGCCCCGCCGATGATCTCACGCACAGTGGGACTCCTTTCCTTGCTCTGGCTCACGCTCACGCTGGGGCAGACGCACGACGTTAGACGACCGCCGGCGGGCCTGACGGTAGCTTTCCAGCACCCGGAAGACGGTGCGCCGTGACACCCCGAAGCGGTCCGCCAGCTCCTCGACAGAGGCGCCCCGCAGCCGCTGCTCCACGATCTCCCGGTCCCGCCGTTCGTTCAGCAGCGCCCGCAGGCCGCCCGGCTCCTCGTATCGGCAGCGCGGAAGGGGGCAGGAGAGGCAGTGGGGGTGAACTTCGCAGCCGTCGTCCCGGTACTGGGTGTACTCGGGCAGAGCGTCGGCCCGGACGCGGCCGTAGCGCTTTGGGGGCTCCTGCATGCCCGCCATCGCCAACTGGGTGGGGGCTTTGGCCGGTATCGACATGGGTTACTCCTTTCTGGCCTCTGGGGCCTAGTTGAGGGAGGGGTGCCCGCGGGCGACCCTGGGCCGCTCCTCCTGAAGTCCTGCCGTTGCCTGCACGGCCAGCGCCAGGCTGACCACGAAGTCGTCGTGCCCCTGGGCAGGGTCGACGAAGAAGTTCATCGTCCGGTTGGGCCGGTAGACCGCCCGGGCCAGCTCGATCTGCCGCCAGAGCTCGGCATGTTCGGCCGACCCATCCGGGGCGTATAGCTTGAGCCGCCCGCCGTTGACGGCGGCTAGCAGCTCGAAACCGAGGCGCGACTTGGACTCGGCACTGAAACGCACCGCCTGCACGGCGCCGGAGCCCAAGGCCCGCGACAAGAGGCGAGCCAGCGTCTCCCCAAGGCCGGTGGCGTCGACGGCGACGCGCCGGACGCGCCAAACGTCCCGCAAGACATCCACCAGCCGCGCCAGCAGCGCCTCGTGGGGCACGCCGCGGAAGGAGAGGTGCTCAACCACCTCGAGGCGCGGCTCCGGCACGATGGCGCCAGCCGGCGGGAACAGAACGCGGCCTATGGTGAGAACCGTGGCGTCGTGCTGGCGGCGCCCTTCCTCAACTCCGAAGTCCTGGCCGCCCAAGTCGAGCCCGGCTACGTACGTCTCCCCTTCACGCGGCGCGCTCTGGCGGGAATGCCGGCCCCGCATCTGCTCCCTCTGGGACGGGGAGAAAAGGCGCCCGCCTCCCCTGACCGTCTTGAGGGCGTACTGGGTGCGGAAGAGAGGGTGGTCCTCCCCCAAACGGGCCCGCTCTGCCTCTACATAGCGACCGTAATCAGGGTTGAGAGCAGCTACGACGGTCCAGTCGGCTTCGAAGTGGCGCCGGATGCCGTCGCGCCGTTCCATCTCCAGGTTCGCCTGTACTGCCGCCTCTAGGAGGGTCGAGTCGTCCCACGGGGTGCCGTAGAGAACCGTCGTGGCAGCGAAGGGCGCAGCCATAGGCCGGAACTCCCGATCGAACTTGTCACGGTCGATGTCCTGGGCCTCATCGGCTTCCAACAAGAGGCCGGCGGTGTGCCCGACCACGTTGGCGGAAGGCTCGGCCGAAAGGAAGAGCTGCCGCGCTCGGCCTAGACGCACCGCCCGGCCCTCCTCGCGTCGGGCCAGTGACTCCAGCCCCGCCTGAAGGATGCGGTCCCACAGGCGGTGCAGGCTGACGCGCCCCTGCGGCTCGAAGGTAGGGGCGCACTTGATGGCGTCCACCGGCCGCCGGGCGTGCCTCAAGAGGAGCAGGAGCTCCACCTGGGCCGAGAGTTCGTTCTTCCCGGCCTGCCGCGCCATGACGACGGTGATGGTCAGGCCGCGTCCCTCCAACACGGAGGAGACGATGGCGCGCCCGGCCTCCCGCTGGTAGAGGCGCAAAGGCGGCAGCGGCGCGCCCCGTTCTGGAGGGCGGCCGGCGACCACGGTGGTCTCCTCCCGGCGGGTCATTGCACCACCTTCAAGAGCACCTGGGTGACGACGGTGCCGACGATGAGGAAGATGAGGCCGTTGAGGCGCCCCTTCACCTCGCCGACGTCCCGTTCCAGGTTGCGCAGGCGCTCTTCGACGGCGGCCCGGAAGGCGGCAGCGGACGCCCGGGCGGCGCCACTCTCGTCGGGGGGCCGCCGCCCGGCGCGGAAGCGGGCCAGGGCGCGTTCGAGGTTCTGAGCCATTAGAACATGCGTGCCGAACATCCGTGCGCATAAGCATAGAACGGACGTTCTGGTCTGTCAAGGGGTTTATGGTCAAATTGCGGACTAATGTTCTAAAAAGGGCTCGGGCTAGCCCTCGTCCGCGGGCAGTAGCTGGTCGCCCAGGCTGTTGAGAAGGGCCGCCAAACTGTCGGCCAGGTCCTTCCGCGCCTTGGGCGAGAGCCGGTACTGAGCGGCGACGGCCCGCACCAGCATGCCGACGCCGCGAACCATGAGGGGGAAGTCCTCCGGGTGTTCTCGCATGGCGGTGTGGAGGCGCACCCTTAGTGCCGCGATCTCTTCCTGGAGACCCTCCACCCGGCGAGCGGCGGGCAGCAGCTCCTGCTCGGCCTCGCTGAGGGCGGCGCCGTAAAAGAACTCCCGGGCGGAGGTTGCGCCTCGTGGAGCCCGGCGGCGGCTAGGAGCCTTGGTCACGACCCATGCTCCGGCCGGCCTTGGCGCGTTGGGTCTTGCGGTGCGTGGCCGGCGATGATAGGAGCTCCAGAAGCGCCTCGATCCCGCCCGGAGGCAAAGAGCGCGCTGCACTGGCTACGCCCAAGAGGAGGCAGAGAGCCGCCGCCTCCCAGTTTCGCCGTTCTATGGCCGCGGAAAGAAGCCCCGGTGCGGGGGTCCGCGTCCGCGCCCGGGCGGCTCGCCGCCTAGTCATCGGCCAGCCCCCGCAGGATTAGCGCCGAGATGCCAGCGGTCCCGGCCGCCGGCAACACACGGGCCGCCCAGGTCCAAGAGGCGCTGCCACCGGCCCAAAGCCAGGCTAGGATGAGGGCGCTCTCGGCCATGGCCCCTGCGGAGACCAGGGCCAGCGCCACGGCCGCCGCCCTCCGTGCCCCTCTCTCCGGGGCGGGCCCCCACAGGCGGTGCAGGAAATAGGCCAGGTTCAGGGCAGCGCAGGTGGCGGCGGTCGATTCCAGCGCCGCAACCGCCGCTCGCCAGGGCAAATACAAAGAGACCTCCAGCCATCGCTCTTACGGGAAGGACAGGCACCACCGGGCGCGTTCAAGAATAGAACATGCGTGCTATGCCGGTCAAGCCGTTGTTGGCATGCCTCCGGCTCCGGGACGCTGGCCGGCAGATGCCGACCCCCCAAGCCCCAGCCTTCAGGCTGGGGTAGGTATCCCCCCGATGCCCCAGCCTTCAGGCTGGAGTAGCTACCAGTTTTCCAGCCTCCGGCCCGGGTAGCTATCCCCCCCAAGCCCCAGCCTTCAGGCTGGGGTAAGTATCCCCCCGA
>DAOUAG010000285.1:0-3583 GCA_034433815.1 Dehalococcoidia bacterium
GTCCGTCGTCTCCCTCTTGGGTCCGCACCCCTACCATGTTGACCCGCTCCTCAGCCACCATCGTACTTATGTCGCGCAGGAGCCCTACCCGATCCCAAGCGTCGATGTGCACAGCCACTGGGTACAGATGACCTCTCCGGCCCCACTCCACCTCCACCAGCCGCTCTTTCTCATCCTCGTTCAGGATGTTCTTGCAGTCCTGACGATGGACCGACACGCCCTCGCCCCGAGTCACGTAGCCGATGATCTTGTCACCTGGAACGGGATGGCAGCACCGGGCCAACCGAGTCAGCAGGTCACCAGTGCCGAGCACTCGGATGGCGGCGGAGTAGGTCTCCTTAGCGGGCGCCTGGACAGGGCCGACGTCTTCCTCCTCCTGCAAGATGGGGGCCAACTTGGTGGCGATGGACTGCGTGCTGATCTCGCCGTAGCCCACGCGTAAAAAGAGCTCGTCAAGGTCATCCAGTTTGAACAGCCTAAGGATCTGCTCCTCGATCTCCGGGAGGCTCGTCCCCAGGCGATGGAGCTCCTTCTCCACCATCTCCTTCCCTCGGGCCACGTTCTCCGCCCGCTCCTGCCGCTTGAACCAGGCCCGGATCTTCTCCCGGGCGTGACTCGTACGTACGTAGCCCAGGTTCACGTTCATCCAGTCGCGCGATGGCCCTTTGGAGCTCTTGCTAACTAGCACCTCCACCACATCGCCGTTCTTTAGCTTGTAGTTCAATGGAACCAGCCGGCCGTTTACCTTGGCCCCTATGCAGTGATGGCCCAAGTCCGTATGGATGCGGTAGGCGAAGTCCAGCGGGGTGCTGCCCATGGGAAGATCCTTTATCTCACCCTTGGGGGTAAACACGAACACTTGGTCCTGGAAGATATCCGTTTTCACCGCCTCGACGAGCTCCTCGGCCCGTGAGAGCTCCCGCTGCCACTCGATCAGTTGCCTCAGCCAGGCCAAGCGCTCCTCGTACCTTATGTCGCGCCGGCCCCCCTCCTTGTACCGCCAGTGGGCCGCGATCCCGTATTCGGCCGTGCGGTGCATCTCGTACGTTCGTATCTGCACCTCTAGAGGCTGACCGTTTAGCGCCAGCACCGTCGTATGGAGCGACTGGTACATGCTCTCTTTCGGATTCGCTATGTAGTCGTCGAACGCCCCGGGAATCGGGCGCCAAAGGCCGTGCACGACACCAAGCGCCGTGTAGCAGTCGGTAACGGTGTCCACCAGAACCCGGACCGCCGTCAGATCGTATATCTCGTCTACGCTTTTCCCTTCGGCCGCGTATTTCTCGATCTTGCGGTAGATACTATAGATGTGCTTGGCCCGGCCCTGTATCTCCGCCTTGATCCCATGCTTGGCCAGCTCCCTTTGCAGCACTTCCGTGACCTCCGCCACGTACTTCTCCCGGACATCCCGTTTGGCGTCCAGAAGGTCGGCCACGAACTTGTACTGTTGGGGGTCCAGGTAGCGGAAAGCCAAGTCCTCCAACTGCCATTTGATCTCCCAGATGCCCAGCCTCGCCGCCAGGGGCGCATATATCTCCATGGTCTCGCGGGCGATGCGCCGCTGATCATCGGGCTCCAACGCCCATAGCGTGCGCATGTTGTGCAGGCGATCCGCCAGCTTGATGATGACCACCCGCAGGTCCTGGGCCATGGCCAGGAACATCTTGCGCAGGTTCTCTGCCTGGGCATGGTCGTCGCTGGCCCGCGCTTCGGCCGCCTGCCCAGAGATGCGGCCGAGTTTCGTTACGCCCTCCACTAGCTGAGCCACCTCCGGGCCGAAGCGCTGCGCGATCTCCTGGTTCGAGACGTTGCAGTCCTCCTGCACGTCGTGCAGGAGTGCCGCAGCGATGGCGGCAGCGTCCATCTGGAGCGACGCTACGGTCTCCGCCGCGCTCAACGGGTGCGTGATCACGGGATCACCGGACTTCCGCACCTGCCCTGCGTGGCAAGCCGTGGCGAACTTCAGCGCCTCGCTGACCAGGGCGACGCCTTTTTCCGGCAGATACTCCTTTACCCGGTCCAGAAGCCCCTGGCCGGTCTGGCTCTCTTTAACCGTCATCTCTACGCTAAGCTTACCATCGCCCACGAGCTTCAGCTATGGTAGGGCGGGACAATTTCCTCGGCCTTTTGCGGCCAATCATGGCGATCTAGTATTCTCGGCCAGGGGAGAACCCCAGGGGAGGACATACCTGAAGCAGGCTCAACGTACCTACAAAGCGCCCCGCGGCACTCAGGACATACTGCCGGAGGAGCAGCCGTACTGGGAGATGGTGCGCAACACGGCCGCCCGCGTCGCTGCCGTCTTCGGCTACGGGCGCATCGATACGCCTATCTTTGAAGAAGCATCCCTCTTCACCCGGGGAGTGGGGGAAGTCACCGATATCGTCCAGAAGGAGATGTACGTGTTCCAGGACCGTGGCGGCCTGGAGCTGGCCCTCCGGCCGGAGGGCACGGCCCCCGTCTGCCGCGCCTATCTGGAGCACGGGATGCACAACCTCCCTCAACCCGTAAGGGTTTTCTATTTTGCCCCCATATTTCGGTACGACAGACCCCAGGCAGGCCGCTACCGGCAGCACCACCAGTTCGGTGCCGAGGCCATTGGTGAGGCCGACGCATACATCGACGCCGAGATCATCGAACTCCTCTGGCGAACCTACGAGGAGCTCGGCCTTTCGGGTCTAACCCTCCACCTCAACTCCATCGGCGACCCCGCTTGCCGGCCAG
The DNA here is from genome assembly GCA_034433815.1 of Dehalococcoidia bacterium. Taxonomy (GTDB): domain Bacteria; phylum Chloroflexota; class Dehalococcoidia; order SM23-28-2; family RBG-16-64-32; genus DAOUAG01. The sequence continues at coordinate 2,725 of DAOUAG010000285.1, forward strand.
CCTACTTGGAGGAGCTTCGCCGGTACTACGCCGATAAACTCCACCACCTTTGCAACGATTGCCAAGCTCGCTATCAGCGCAACACCCTTCGCCTCCTGGACTGCAAGAACCCCCAATGCCAGCCCATCATCGCCAAGGCGCCGCCGATAACGGACCACCTCTGCCAAGAGTGTTCGGCGCATTTCGACGATCTGCGCTCATACCTCGACGCCGCTGGCATCCCCTTCGTTCTCAATCCGCGCCTCGTCCGCGGCCTGGATTACTACACACGCACCGTCTTCGAGGTGCAGCCCCCGGAGGAAGGCGCCCAGAGCAGCATCGGCGGAGGCGGCCGCTATGACGGTCTAATCCAGCAGATCGGCGGGCGCCCTACGCCCGGCATCGGCTTCGGATCCGGCATCGAGCGCATCATCCTCAACCTGAAGCGCCAGGGCATCGCCCCCGGGGGCCAGACTGCGCCCCGAGTTTTCGTTGCCTGCCAGACCCCAGATGCCCGTATCGCAGCCTTCCGCCTTGCCTCAGACCTGCGACGGGCGGGCGTCCCTGCCGTCGCTGGTAGCCCCGGCCGCTCCCTCAAGGCCCAGATGCGTCAGGCCGGGGCCATGGGCGCCGAGTACGCCGCCATCATCGGCCAGCGCGAAATGGCCGGGGGAACCGTTACCCTGAAACGCCTCGATACGGGGGAGCAGGAGTCTATCGCCCTGACCGAGGTGGCGCGACGGTTGGCCAATCCCTCCGCCTCGTGAACTACTGCCATAGCCAGCCGTGTGCGCGCCCGCCGGGTGATATAATGTGAACGGAGGCCCCCACCGCAAATGGGGGGCCTGTTTGCGTCTGGAACTGTCATGTGGGAAAAGCT
>DAOUAG010000286.1:0-2517 GCA_034433815.1 Dehalococcoidia bacterium
AGAGCGAACGTCCTCCGGCATCATCGTCGCCGCCCTGGTAGCCGTCAACTGCTTCGGCGAGGTCCTTGACCCAGAAAGCGGCCGCGTAATCGCGGGACCGCGGGGCGACAAACGCGGAGAGTTCGCCAGCACTTTGGAGGCCCTGCGCTCGGCGCCCCCCCTCTCACCGTTCAGCGGCGGGGGCAACAGCACCATCGGAGTTGTCGCGACCGATGCTACCCTCCCGAAGGAAGACCTGCACCGCGTATCCGTCATGGCCCAGGCCGGCCTCGCGCGAACCATACGGCCCGTACACACGCCTGTGGACGGCGATACGATCTTTGCGCTGGCTACCTGTCGCAACGGAGCGGCGACAGATGCCCTTCAGGTAGGCGCACTAGCGGCCCGGGCCGTGGAGCGAGCGGTGTTGCGGGCGGTGACCCTAGCCTCGGGCCTAGCCGGCGTGCCCTCGGCTCGGGAGTGGGCCGCGGGCTGAGGCCTTCCGAAGCCGTTGGCAGTTGGGGCAGAAGTGGCTGCTGCGGCCCGCGACTTTCACCCGCTGCACCGGTCCCCCACACCGGGAGCACGGCTGGCCGGTACGGCGGAAGACGGAGACCTTGAACTGGTGGGAGCCCTCCCGGCCGGCCGCGTCCACGTAGTCCCGAAAGCTGGACCCGCGGTCCGCCAGGGCCTCGGTCAAGACCTGGCGGATGGCTCCGTGAAGCCGCCGGGCCTGACTTAACGAGAGGCTATTGGCGGGCTGCTTGGGATTGATGCGGGCCGCGAAGAGGGCCTCATCGGCGTAGATATTGCCGATGCCAGCGATGGCCCTCTGATCCAGCAGGACGGCCTTTACCGGGGCAGACCGCCGCTGTAGGATGCGGTGAAGGACACCGGGGGTAAAGCCCGGGTCCAAAGGCTCGGGGCCTAGAGCCCCGGCGACATCGGCCACGTCCTCCGCCAGCCACATGGCCCCGAACTTACGTACGTCGACGAAGCAGAGCCAGGAGCCGTCATCCAGCCGAAAGGACGCCCGCAGGTAGCGTTCCTCCCCGTAGGGGCTTTGGCGATGCAGAAGCTGCCCTGTCATGCGCAGATGGACAGCCCAGATCCGGCCGCCGTCCAAGATGAAGAGAAGTAGTTTCCCCCGGCGCCTCAAATCCTCGATGCGCCGGCCCGCCAACGCGCGGCAGAACTCTTCGTGCGAGGAGCTCTGCACCAGCCGAGGCGCGTCGGGAGAGACCCAGGCCTCCAACACCGTGCGCCCGCGGACCAAGGGCAGCAGGTCGCGGCGGATAGTCTCGACTTCGGGGAGTTCGGGCATCCGGCGCCTCCAAAGGCATGATAACGGCGCCGGCTTGGGGAAGACAGCCTGCGGAGGTTATTGATGTGCCCCGAAGGCGAGCCGGGCACGATGACCTATTGGCCAGCAGATTTCAGGGCGGCGTCGCCGCTGCGGATGGAGTCCAAGAGGCGCATGGCCGGGATGACGACATCCGGATCGGACGTCATGTCCACGGCGGCCTGGAGGTCTTCTTCCGCCTTCGCGAACTCGCCGAGCCGGTAATAAGCGGCGCCCCGCTCGAAGAGGGTCGAAGGGCGCTGCGGGTCCAACCGGAGAGCGGCATCGAAGTCGGCGATTGCCGCCGCCAGGTCCCCGGTCCACGTGTAGGAGACGCCTCTCTCGTGGTACAAGATGGGCAGATCCGGTGCCATCTGTATGGCGCGGGAGTACTCGGCAATGGCCTCTTGGTGTCGGCCCTCTACGGCCAGGCGATGGGCCGCCGCTTCGATCTTAAGGGCCTCCAGCCGGGGATCCGGCTTGGTGGCGCACGAAAGAAAAACGGCGGCCTGGAGCGCCAAAGTCAGCAAAGCCAATACGCTGATGATGCGGGGCACAGCAATGGAATAGACGCTTTACTAAGGACTTCGTTGCGCAGGCGGGGTCAGCCGGCCTGGGCCCGGCCGCGGCGCAAGAAGATGAACGCCCAGAGGAGGGCGATGCACCCCACGACGATAGGGCTGAGAACAAGGCCGGCGCCAGCCAGCCCGACCACGACGGTGCCGATGCCCAGAACACTCATGCCGGAGGTTAGGCGAGGCACGTAGGCCCGGCTACTGAAAACCGTGGGAAGAAGAGCCGGAATGATCACCAGGTTGCCGATGGTAATTAGGATGTCCCACACGTTGGCCTTCTCCCTCCGTCTGCGCCGTGCTATCACAACAATAGCAGGAGCCAACGTTGGCAGCTACCGTCCGGCGGGGCCGGGCTAGGCCATCTCTTCGATGCCCGTGGCCTCGCCGTACTCCATCTCTCCCCAGTTCTTCCCTGTCTTGATATCGACCTGGAGGGGGACCTCCATCTCCAGGGACCTCGGCATGATGTCCAGACAGAGCCGGCGGACCTCCTCCAGCTCATCGCCGGGGCACTCGAAGATCAGCTCGTCGTGGACCTGGAGGGTCATGAGGCTACGCAGGCGGCGACGCTGCATCTCGGCGTCCAGTCGGTGCATGGCGATCTTGATGATGTCGGCGGCG
>DAOUAG010000287.1:0-3076 GCA_034433815.1 Dehalococcoidia bacterium
GGAGGTGGTCGCCCGCAGTGGTATGCAGGTGATAGTGGCCACGGGCGTGTACTGGGAGGTGCCCCACTACTTCCGTGCCATGAGCGGCCGGAGCGTCGAGTTCATAGCGGAGCTTTTCGTTAGGGATATCACCGAAGGCATCATGGACACGGGCGTCAAGGCCGGCATCATCAAGTGCGCCACGGATGCGCCCGGCGTCACGCCCGATGTGGAGCGAATCCTGCGGGCCGCGGCCAAGGCCCATCGGGCCACGGGCGTGCCCATTTCGACCCATACCCACGCCGCGAGCCGGGTGGGCCTGAAGCAGCAAGACGTATTCGAGAGCGAGGGCGTGGACCTGCGCCGGGTGATCATCGGGCACAGCGGGGATTCGGACGACCTGAGCTATCTGAAAGCGATCATGGACAGGGGTAGCTACATCGGCATGGACCGGTTCGGCATCGACATGATCCTCCCGACGGATAAGCGAATCGCCACCATCGCCAAGCTCTGCGACATGGGCTACGCGGGGCAGATGGTGCTCTCGCACGATGCAGCCTGCCACTTCGGCTGGGCAGACGCTGCGCTTCTCCCGCAGGTCATGCCCGACTGGCACTTCAACTTCATCCCAGACCGGGTGATACCGGAGCTCTTGCGAGCCGGGGTCACCGAGGAGCAGGTGCGGACGATGACGGTGGATAACCCGCGGCGCATCTTCGAGGCTCAGGGCCCGTACTGAGGTCATGTCCACCCCGAGGCGGCGGCTCGGAGACGTGGGGGAGCGTCTTGCTGAGAGGCACCTCTTGGCGGCGGGCTACCGCATCCGAGAGAGGAACTACAGAACGCGCTGGGGCGAAGTCGACATAATAGCTGAGCGAGATGGCGTCCTGGTGTTCGTGGAGGTCCGAACCCGGCGGGGTGGCCACCTGGGCACTGCGGCCGAGTCCCTCAGTGTGGCCAAGAAGCGGCGGTTGGTGGCTTTGGCGGAGGCCTACGGCCAGGGACAGGAGGGCTTGCCGGAGGGTCGCCGTATCGATGTCATCGCCGTGGATATGAATGCGCAGGGGCGGCTCTTATCGTTGGAGCACATCGAGGGCGCAGTCGAGGCGGAGTGAGGCGAAACGCGCGGAGGTGATCACTCGTCGCCCAGCGCAGGCTGGGGCGCAGGCGGTAGGTCGGCCCGGGCGCGGCGGCCGTTATCGAACATGGTGCCCTTAAGGTAGCCGCGGAAAATGGCCTTGAGGAAGGCGATCTTATTTTCGTCCACCAGGGAGCAGCGGTATGCGCAGCCCACCGAGCAGCCCTCCTCGCACCCCTTGTAGGTGCGCGAATGCTGGCGCAGGTCGTCCGCCGTGTATTGGGCGAGGGGCTTGGCCAGGCGGCCCATCTGGGAGGCGCAAAGCTGCACGAGGCCGTCTTCGTCCACGTACAGGTAACGGGCCCCGGCGCGGCACTTCCACTTGGGCCTCTCGCCCCGCAAGAGGCGCCTGCCATAGTCGTAATCCAGGTAGGTGAAGGGATGGCCGTAGCGGTAGAACTCCTCGTACAACTCCAGGTAGCGCTCGCCGCCGATGGTGACATAACCCTTGGCGTTGTGGATCAGGTTCACTGACAGCCGAAAGCCCAGGGCCTCGATCTCCCGCCGAAGCTGCCGGAACTGATCCAGGGAGGCTTCGCACAGGACAGTGGTGACGTGCACGTCGAAGCGGGCCAGACGACGCAAGCGTTCCAGGCGCGTCTTCAGAGATTGGAAGGACTTCTGGATGTAGCGGGTGGGGTCCGCCAACAGCGTGTCTACGCTCACGGTCAGGTTGTTCAGCCCCGCCTGGTTGAGGGCTTCGATGGTGTCGTTGCGTAGGAGGAAGCCGTTGGTCACCAGAGAGACGTTAGAATTGCGGGCGGCGTAGGCCACGATCTCTGCCACATCCGGATGCATGAGGGGCTCGCCGCCTAGGAGGGTGATGTTGGCGGCGCCCAGGCGGTGGAGGGCGTCGATTCGCCTCTTAACCTCGTCCAGAGGCACTGGCTGGGAGAAATTGTCGTACTCCGAACAGTAGCCGCAGCTAAGGTTGCATCGCCGCGTGATGATGAGTTGGGCGTCCAAGGGAGCGTTGGTGAAGGCGATGCGGGGGATGAGGCGTAGGAGCCGCTTTACCTGCATGTGCTTCCCCTAGTGCAGCGCCTGGGGTCGGTCGGACGGGGCACGATCATGCCGCTCGTCCAGCCGCGAGGGGTTGGAGCCCTTGGCCGTCGTGGACGCCACAAAGCCAGCGCAACCAACTCACCAGCGCCTCTCGCCGCTGGCCGGTCTGTCGCGGCGGAAGGCTTCGGGATGCAAACCAGCGTCCGGCCACGGCTATTCCCAGACCGACGAGCATGACAGCAAATCCGGCGATGCCGTCCACGATGTAGTGGTTTGCGGTAAGGACGATGTCGACGTACATGGCCACGGGCATGAGCACGGCAAAGGCCCGCATCAAAACGTTCCGCGTGGCTAGCCAGACGGAGATGCCGACCAGAAGGTTCCAGCCCAGGTGCAGACTGGGCATAGCGGCATACTCGTTGACGAAGAAGGAGGGCGTGTCCGGGCGGCTCTTGTGATACTCCATGAGGATGGTGTCTACGAATCCCAGGTCGGCGCCGTGTACCCCCAGCAGCCTCGGCGGTGCCGTTGGGAAGTTGAGGAAGATCACCAGCCCGATGGCGCCGGAGAGAAGAAAGGCGTTGCGCATCAGCAAGTACTGGGGCCGGTGCCAGAAGTACATCCACACGGCGAGAATGCCGATGATCGGCAGATGCCCGTAGAGGTAGAAAGCGTTGAGAATCGTCACCAGCCAATCATGGGGCAGGATCCAGCTTTGCAGCTCGACCTCCCAGAAGATGCCGAGGCTCTTCTCGAACTGGACTATATCCAGCCCGCGTTGCACTGCCTCCGCGATGCGCTCGTGTGCTTGGCCGCGGACAAGATAGTATAGGGGCAGGGCCGAGCCGATAAGGGCTACTTCGGCAACATCCTTCCTACCCGGGCGCCAGCGCGAGAGCACCTCCAAGTTAGCCCGAGCTCCCATCATGTAGCTGGTTACCCAGGCCCAGAGCG
>DAOUAG010000288.1:0-5763 GCA_034433815.1 Dehalococcoidia bacterium
CACTTGGTGCACTGGTATCTCTTGCCCACCTGATTCGCCAAAGCGCCTCAACCTCCAAAGACGATTTGCACCACCCGGCCTGGCCGGGGAGCCAAAGCGGAATATAGCGTAACCCTTCCGGAAACGTCAACAGGCCTTACCGCGTTCCCAGCCTACGCTGCGACCGGTGCCCCCAGAACGCTGGCCCGCCGAGGGCAAGCCGCCTAGCGGACGACTATCTGTCCGCCCATCGTCCCGGGAAAGAAGTCGCACCGGAACGTGTACTCGCCGGCGATCTGGGGGGCAAAGGTGAGCTCGCCGGCCTCCCCGGGCGGGATCGCCTCCGGCGCCGTGACCGCGTCGTCCTCCGTCTGGTACTCGCCGTCGGGGCCAGCGATGCGCAAGTTGTGCGCATCGCCGTCCTGATTCAGGACGCGTATCGTCACCGGCTCCCCGACCCGCAGCCCGACGCGGCTCTGCGCGAACTGGCGCCCCGTGACGATTATCTCCACAACGCCATCCTGCGGCTCAACGGCCTCTCCGCCTGATTGTACGGGCTCCGGTTGAACCTGGATGACGCCCAAAGACGGCTCGCCACTATCAGCGCCCGGACTCTGGCCACCGCCGGAGCAGGCCGCAACGAGGGCGGCAAGAACGACGCCTAGGGCCAGGCAGGATGGCAAACGCCGGGGGGACAATCCGCTTATGACCTTACTCTGAGCAGTTCGGAGAATACGCCCGTCGGACCCGGCCGGCGGGCCGCTACGATCATTCAGTGACGACGATCTGCCCCTTCATGTCGGTGGGGTGAAAGTCGCACTGGTAATTATAAGTCCCCGCCTTGCTGAACTTGAACGAGAGCTTGCCCTGCTGGCCGCCGGAGATAAGTTGGGGGTCGGACACGGCGTCATCGCCGGTGTTGTACTTGTTGTCGTCTCCCGCGGTGCGCATGTTGTGGATGGCGGTGCCGTTGTTCTTCAGGGTGACGTCCACCGTCTGCCCCACCTTTACGGTCAAGGTGGGGTTCTTCTCACCGCTAAGCTGGAAGAAGTTGTCCCCCATCTCTAGGGTGATGGGGCCGCTTATCGGGCCTGCCGTGGCGCCAGGCGCAGGGGTGCCAGCAGGCGCAGGGGTCCCAGCGGGCTGCACGCCCTTCTGACCGCAGGGGGGCGTGCCGCTCTCGCCGGTCAGCGGGCCCTCGGGAGGCAGGATAGGTCCCATGAACACCTCCGCGCCCTCTTTGTGCTCCGCCGGTTGGGTGTTCTGGACTCCTCGCTCCACCTGGATCTCATCGCCGGCCTCGTCGACGCTGACTACGGTAACGAGCTCATACACCTCGTCCGTGGGGTTGTCATCCACCCTAAGCAGGTCCTTCTCCTTGATCCCGCTGACCTCGTTCAGCACAAGGGTGGTGTCGTTCTTGCCCGCGTCCACCACCAGGTAACGAGGCGGGGTCATCTCTGCCGCGTGGTTCGCTTGCTTGACGGCCGCCTCCCAGCCAGCCTCCGACGCAGCGCTGGTGATCAGGAGCACGAGCTGCTCGATCTGGAAGTCGTTGAGGGCCCCGCCCTGGGCCTGTGACCAGGGCGGCATGAGGGTGCCGACGCGGCCGCACTTTATGGTGTCCCGGAAGCGGGCCTGAAGGCTTGCCAGGTCGCCGATGGCCGTTGGGCGGTTCGCCTCAACGTTGAGGGGCAGGCCGGGGAGCCCGGGGCGCTCCAGGGGGCCCTTGCCGGTGATGCCGTGGCAAACCGAGCAATTGAGGGCGTATAGTTTGCCTCCGCGCTCGGCGTTGACGGTTAGCTGGCGAGTGGCCGCCTCCTCGGCCCGGCTTGAGTCCCAAAGGAAGTACAGGAAGGTGGCCAAGGCGAACACCATGAGCAGACCGACCATCACGTTGACCTGCTTAGTGGTATTCATGGACGGCTGGACCTCTCCCTTGTTCTCCTATGCTGGCGGCGTCTTGCTACCGGGCTGATAAGGAGCCGCGCGCTTGGGGTTGTTGGCGCTGCCGGAGCCCTCGAAAGCGCGGCCGGTCTGGACGATGATGCTCTTATCGGCCTGGACTTCCAGAGGGAAGACGTCCAGGGGCCTGGGCGCCGGCCCGGCCACCAGAATCCCGCCCTCCTTGGTGTAGGTGGAGCCGTGGCAGGGGCAGCGGAACCACCCCTTGCGGTTCTGGAAGACGAAGTCAGGACGCCAGGGCACCGTGCAGCCCAGGTGCGGGCACTTCTGCCAGAGGGCCAATAGGCCCCCCGGCGTCTCCTCGCCGTTGGGGGTGGTGCCGGCCTTCAGGTTCACGAGCCAGAACCGGCCCTCGATGATGCGCACTGGGTCTCCGTCCTCCGGCGGTATCCGGTCCGGACTCACCGGGATGGGCCCGCCGAAGCCCGTGATCTTGCGCGGCCAGATGAAGTCCAAGGGCGATCCTAGGAGGCCGACGATGAGCATCCCAAGCCCAGTCCAAAAGCCGCCCAGCACGAACACACGGCGCGACAACAGGGGCCTCTTGGGCGCTGGCCGCGCAACGGGCGTCTCTACGGTCTCTGGCACGTTCTCACTCTGCAACGCACGTCACCTCGCCGAAAGGGGAAGCCTTACCCTTCATCCACCTTGATCTCCCAGGGCCATATGAGGGCTTGTCCCGGCCCCCGGAAGAAGCTGCCCACCATGGAGAGTGTTAGATAGGAGGCCAAGACACCGGTGAACATGATGATGAAGACATCGCGCTTGGTGCGCACCCAGCCTAAGCGGAACAGGACATAGATGATGAGAACGGCGAAGAAGGCGATGCTTGAGAGGGGGATCACCTGCTCTGCCATGATGGCCGGTATGTTCAGGTTCATATCGCACCAAAGGTGGAAGCTCCCGATGTTGCCGCAGATGTTGTTGAAGGGCACGGGGATGCGGTCCAGGTCCTGCGGCCAGTCCAGTTCGCCATCGCTGGTGGGCTCGCCGAAGATCTTGGGCACCGGAAAGCTGAACTGGAGCCGCTTGGCGATGTCCTTGGTGGTGACGATGCCCAGGTGGCCTGCGCCCTTCTCATCCCGCAGGCAGGGGAAGCCCTGGTGCTGGGCCTCCGGGTCGCAGGACGGTATCCACCGGGTGAGGTACTCTGTGTGGGTCCTGTCGCCCGCATCGAAGGCCACCAAGACGGCGCTGACGATGACGGCGTAGATGGCGGTGATCACCGTCAGCCGCACCGAGTACTTGGTGCCGAACCAGATGCCCTGGCCCTCGTTGCTGCGGTCGATGTAGGGGATGGAGGCGAAGAAGAGGAGGGCGATGGTGGGCAAGAGGACGCCTGCCCACGCCTTGTCCATGTGCAGCAACAGCTCCTGGAGGTTGAGGAAGTACCAGGGCGCCTTGGACGGGTTCGGCGTTACGTCAGGGTTCGCCCTGTTGAGAAGGGGCGCGTTGATGAAGACCGAGAGGATGAGGAAGTTGATGGTGAAGAGGGTGGCCGCGATGAACTCGATGAAGACGAGGTCCGGCCATACGAGAACCTCTTCCTCCCGCTCGCGCTTCGGGCGGAGGCGGGCCGCTGGGGCTGGCGCCGCTGGCGGTCGCTGGACTTCGACGGCCATCTAGCTAGCCCGGTCTCCTATAGCGGCCTCGCCATGCCGCCGTCGCGGCGTATGCGCCAGAAGTGGACAGCCATGAAGATGGCGGCCATGAGGGGCAGGGCGATGACGTGGAGGGTGTAGAAGCGGATCAGGGCGTTTGGCCCGATCTCGTACCCGCCGAAAATGATGAGCTGCGTCTCGTCGCCGAAGTAGGGGGCCGAGCCGGCGATGCCGTGGCCCACCGTGACGGCCCACAGCGCCAGTTGGTCCCAGGGCAGTAGATAGCCGGTGAACGACAGGATGAGAGTCAGGATCAAAAGGATGACGCCCACGACCCAGTTGAACTCTCGCGGCGGCTTGTAGGCCCCTGTGTAGAACACGCGCATCATGTGGAGGAACACCAGGATGACCATGGCGTGGGCCGTCCAGCGGTGCATGTTGCGCATGAGCATGCCGAACTTGACGTTGGTCTCCAAAGCGGCGATGTCCTGGTAGGCCCTCTCAACCGACGGGACGTAGTAGAACATTAGGAGCACGCCCGTCACCGTCAGGATGATGAACATGAAGAAGGTGAGGCCTCCGAGACAGTAGGTGTGGGTTATCTTGACGTGGCTCTTATGCAGCCGCGTGGGGTGCAGGTGCAGGAAGACGTTGGTAGCGATGGCCAGCATCTGGTTGCGCGGGGTGTTGGGATACCCCGAACGGAAGATGGACTTCCAGATGTAGTTGTGGAAGAGCCTATCGTAGATTCGGTCTTGCAGGACCTGGATGCGCTCCTGGAGGTTTCGCGGTTTGCCAGGCTCTTCTACAGCCATCTCACTATCCTTCTAGCGGGACCACCAGCTCCCCAGGAGCACCATGATGCCCAGGGAGCCCAGGATAGTTAGGAGGACAGCCACGAACTCGTACCCCTCGGGTACCTGCCGAAAGAGTATGTCTAGCGGCATGCGCCCTCTATCCTTCCTCCCGCACTGGGGCCGGCCCGAAGCCCCTTAGGCGATTGTGAATATCTTAGCAAGCCGCACTCTAGCATCGGCCCGAGTTTAGTGTCAAGGGACTGAGGCCGTTTCGGTCTCATTTCTTTGCGGCCATTTTTGCGCCGGCCTCGCCCGGCCGCGGCTCAGTGGCGGAAGGCCCTGGTCCCGGTGAAGACCATGGCCACGCCGTATTCGTCGCAGACCTGCACAGCCTCCTCGTCCCGCACGGCGCCCCCGGGCTGAATGATGGCCGTCACCCCCGCCCGGCAGAGGGCCTCCACGGCGTCGTTCCGGGCGAAGGGGAAGAAGGCGTCGGAGGCGGCCACGGCTCCTTTGGCCCTATCGCCTGCCCGCTCCAAGGCCATCTCTACCGGCCACAGCCGGTTCTGCTGGCCGGCGCCGATGCCCACCGTCGCCCCATCGCGGGCGATGACGATGGCGTTGGACTTCACGTGGCGCACGCAGGCCCAGGCGAAGCGCAGATCCTCCAACTCCCGGGCCGTGGGCGCCCGTTTGGTGACGACCCGCAGCTCCAGGTCTTCGGCCCGCCGCTCGTCCCGCTCCTGCACCAGCAGGCCGCCGGTGATGCTACGGTACTCCAGCGCGGGCCCGCCGGCCGCGGCCTCCTCCCGCAGCCGGAGGATGCGCAGGTCGCGCCGCCGCCGCAGGCGTTCCAGCGCCGCCGTTTCGTAGTCCGGAGCGATGATGACGTCGTAGCGGGTGCCCTTCATCGCCTCCACCATGGCCTCCGTCACCGGCCGGTTGGCAGCGATGATGCCGCCGAAGGGGGAGATAGGGTCGCACTCAAAGGCCCGGCTGTAGGCGGAGGCGATATCGGCCGCTGAGGCGATGCCGGAGGGGGTGGCGTGCTTGACGATGACCACCGTGGGGGCAGAGAACTCGCCGGCGGCCCTCCAGGCGGCGTCAGCGTCCAGGTAGTTGAGGTAGGACATCTCGAGGCCGTGGAGCTGCTCCGCTGCCAGGACTCCCCGGGGCGGCCCCGGCTCGTCCTCCCGGTAGAGGGCCGCCCGCTGGTGGGGGTTCTCGCCGTAGCGCAGCGTTCGCGCCAGCTCCAGACCGATGGTGAGCTGCCGGGGGAACGTCTCGCCGGCCTCCGGGTGAGCGGGGTCGCGGCGAAGGTAAGCGGCGACGGCGGTATCGTAGGCGGCCACGTGCTGGAAGGCCTTGGCCGCCAGGCGCCGGCGGTAGGCCATCGCCTCGGGATCGGCGGGGTGACCGTT
>DAOUAG010000289.1:0-9526 GCA_034433815.1 Dehalococcoidia bacterium
TCGCGCACGATCTGAGCCGCGGGCTTGATATCCCGGATGAGGCCGGCGCTCTGGCCCGCGGGCATAAAGGTGCGGCGGGGGTCGAACTCACCGGTCAGGCCCATGTAGTCCATCACCCGGTTCTGCACAGAGATCGCCGCTTGCATGGGGAAGGGCTGGATCGTATCCGCCTTCTTCTCCCATTCGTCAGTGTAGTCGTTGCGGATGGCCCGGGCGGGCTTGCCAGTGTAACACCGGGTGCGCACTGTGTCCGCCTCGGTGGCCCGGACGATGGCCTCGCGGTAGCCCTGGTGGGCCTGGGCCTCGTGGGAAGCGACGAAGCGGGTGCCGAAGATCGCCCCTTGGGCGCCCAGGGCCAAAGCCGCCACCAAGCCGCGGCCGTCAGCCATGCCACCAGCGGCGATGACAGGTATCTTCACGGCATCCACCACCTGGGGGATCAGAGCCATGGCCCCGACCTCGCCTGTGTGGCCGCCAGCTTCGGTGCCTTGAGCGGCCACGATGTCCGCTCCCGCTGCCTCCGCCTTCAGGGCATGGCGCACCTTCCCGCACATCACCATGACGATCATGCCCCGGCTATGCATCTCCTGGATGAACTCAGACGGCACCGCGAGCCCAGCCACGAATATCTTGACGCCCTCCTCGTACAGCACCTCGATCTGGGGCCGTATCTGCTCCGGGATCGGGGCCAGCAGGTCAACCGCCCAAGGCTTATCGGTGAGATCCCGGACCCGGCGGATCTCTTCCCGGAGGCGCGGCGGGTCCAGGGTGGCCGCCCCCATGATGCCCAGGCCGCCCGCATTGGAGACGGCGGCCACAAGCGGCGCCAAGGAAACCCCTCCCATGCCCGCCAAGAAGACTGGGTACTGAATGCCGAGCTGGTCGCAGATGGGCGTGTGCAGCGGGTTGTGCATGAGCGTTATCCTCCCTGTCTCAGATGGGCCGCCGGCTTTGCAGTAATCATATGGGCATGGAGCCGGCGGTTCAACCCTTACGTCAGGGTTAGGATGCCGCCCAACGATCAAAGGTCAGGCTAGAATATACGTGCGATGAGCGATTCACCCCAGCAAGAGCTGTTGGCCCAGGTGCGGGCTCTCCCCACCAAACCGGGCGTCTATATCTTCCGCAACGGCGATGGCGATGTGATATACGTCGGGAAGGCGGCCTCCCTCCGTGATCGCGTACGGTCATACTTCGGCTCCTCCCGAAGCCTCGAGCCCAAGACGAGGCGGCTGGTCAGCGAGATCGCCCGCTTCGAGTACATCGTGACGGGCAGCACGCAGGAGGCGCTGATCCTGGAAGCCAACCTCATCAAGCGCCACCAGCCTTTCTTCAACGTCCGCCTCAAGGACGACAAACACTACCCGTACCTGAAGATCAACCTCCGGGAGCCGTGGCCCCGGGTGGAGATCACCCGCCGCGTCTTGAACGATGGCGCCCGCTACTTTGGCCCCTACGCCTCCGGCTCCGTGCGCCAGGTGTTGGACCTGGTCAAGAAGCTCTTCCCATGGCGCTCCTGCACCAAGACCATCACGGGAGATGACCCGCGGCCCTGCCTCGATTACTACATCCACCGCTGCATCGGCCCTTGCGCCTCCCTGTGCACCAAGGAGGAGTACGACGCCGTCATCCGCCAGGTCATCATGTTCCTAGAGGGCCGCAGCGGGGAGATCGTCCGCGACCTCAAACGCGCCATGCAGGCCGCCTCAGAGGCGATGGAGTACGAGCGCGCCGCCCGCCTGCGAGACCAGATCCAGGCCATCCAGCGCACCACAGAGCGCCAGGTGATGGAGGTGCGGGATAGGAAGGACATGGACGTGTTCGGCCTAGCCCGCGAGAACGATGAGGCGTTCGTTCAGGTTTTCTTCGTCCGGAGAGGGAACGTCATCGGCCGCGATACATTCCAGTTGGACGGCGCCGGGGGCGAGGCCGACAGCGAGGTGCTGGCCAGCTTCATCGAACAGTTCTACGAATCGGCGGCCTACGTCCCGCCCCTCGTACTCCTGCCCGTAGCGCCGGCAGATCACGACCTGATCGAGAACTGGCTCAGCGGCCGCCGCGGTGCGAGGGTGCGACTGCTGGTTCCCAGCCGGGGAGAGAAACGGACCCTGATTCAGCGGGCGGTCGAGAACGCACGGGAATCGCTCCAGCATGCGCGCGCCCGCTGGCTAGCGGACGCCGCCAAAAAGCGCCTGGCGCTGGAACAGTTGCAGGAGGAGTTGAACCTGCCGGATCTGCCCAGGCGCATCGAGTGCTACGACATCTCCAACATCCAGGGGACTTCTGCGGTGGGTTCCATGGTGGTCTTCATGGACGGCAGCCCGCGCCCGGCAGAGTACCGGCGCTTTCGCATCAAGAGCGTCACCGGCGCCAACGATTTCGCCATGATGCAGGAGGTCCTACGGCGCCGTTTCGCCCGCGGGCAGCGCGCCGCTGTCTCGGATGGGGAGGCCCCGCAAATAGACGAATCCTTCGCCAAGGTGCCGGACCTGGTGATCGTCGACGGTGGCAAGGGGCAGGTCTCGGCTGCCCACGACGCCATGCGCAACCTGGGCATGGGCAACGTCCCCCTCGTGGGCCTGGCCAAGCGCCTCGAGGAGATTTATGTCAAGGATGTCTCGGAGCCGATAGTCCTGCCCAGGACATCCGAGGCATTATACCTGGTGCAGCGCATCCGCGATGAGGCGCACCGGTTCGCCATCACCTACCACCGCAACGTCAGGAGCAAGAGCGGCATGCAGTCCGCGCTCGATCGCATCCCCGGAGTGGGGCCGAAGCGCAAGAAGGCCCTCCTGCGCAAGTTCGGTTCCTTGAAAGCCATCCGGGAGGCCACGGTAGAGGAGATCGCGGCCACCCCTGGGTTCACGCGGTCCTTGGCAGAGCGGTTGCTTTCGGCTCTCTGAAAGTTACGTTCCCGGCGGGCCTACTCGACCGTTATAATGCCCTTCATGTCCGTGGGGTGGAAGTCGCACTGGTAGTTGTAGTCGCCGGTCTTGCTGGGCGCCTTCCACTCCAGCTTGGCTGACTGCCCGGCTGTGACGAGCTGGGGGTCGGACACTGCGTCGTCCTTATTGTTGTAGGTGTTGTCCTCGCCGGCGATCCGCATGTTGTGGATGGCGGTGCCCTTGTTGGTCAGCCGGATGGTGACGGTGGAGCCCGCCTTGACCCGCAAGTTCGGGTTCTTTTCGCTGTCAAGCTGGAAGAAGTTGTCCCCCATGGTCAGGATCAGCTCTTGACCACCTCCGCCGCCAGGCGCTGGCGTCGCTGCTTCGGGGGTTGCGCTGCTGACGGGACTGGGGCTCGCCGAGACGGCAGCGCCTCCTCCAGATTCGCCCCCGCTCTTGGCGATAAAGGCGCCGGTGAAGGTCACAGCCAGCACCACCACCAGGAAACCGATAATCGCTTCGCCCACAGGCAGCCGTGTCAGGTCAAGCTTCATGTTCAGCCTCCGCTTCCCATGTATACCTAATCCTTGCCTTAGGCGCCACGTGGCCCCGGAGGCCCGAACACCCGGTGCTATACTCGGGCCAGGGGAGGGAACCATGGCGCAGACGTCGGCCGGCGACCTGGGCAGGGCCCGCACGGCGCTCCTGGAGGAGCTAGCGGTGGAGATCACCGATCGGCGGGTGATGGAGGCCATGGCCCAGGTGCCGCGCGAACGGTTTGTGCCGGAGGAGTTGCGCCCCTACGCCTATGACAACCGTCCTCTGCCCATCGGCTACGGACAGACGATATCGCAGCCCCTCATCGTGGCCATGATGACCCAAGCGCTGCAGTTAACCGGCGGCGAGAAGGTACTAGAGGTGGGCACGGGCTCGGGCTATCAGGCGGCCATCCTCTCCCGCCTGGCTGAGTACGTAGTGACGGTGGAGCGGGTTGCGCCCTTGGCAGAGAGGGCCGCCGCCGTCCTGCGAGAGCTTGGCTATACCAACGTAGAGGTGCACGTCGCGGGGGAGACCCTGGGCTGGCCCGAAGGCGCCCCGTACGATGCCATCATCGTCACGGCGGCCGCGCCGGAGGTGCCCCGGGAGCTGCTAGACCAATTAGCGCTGGGAGGACGGCTGGTGATTCCGGTGGGCAGCCGCGATCTCCAGGAGCTAGTGCGCATCACGAAGACGCAGCGAGGCGCCCAGAGGCACAACTTGGGGCCCTGCCGGTTCGTGCCCCTGGTGGGCAAGAGCGCCTGGCCGGAGAACTCCGGCCCGTCAAGTTGAAGGCGGCGCTGGGCGCGCGGCGCAGCGGAGACATAAATTGGCGCAAAAGAAGTTACATCTTGGCCAAAACGCGGGAACTCTCCGAGGCCGAGTTAACTAGCGGGCTTGTAACGCGTTTTCCTGATGAGGCATAAGGCGTCCACACCCGTTATCACTACGGCCTTATGTTTATCAACAAAATCGTCCAACGGCCCGCTGGACAAGGAAAAGGAGGTGAAAATAGAATATGGCGATTAGTTCGCCGGAGCGGCTAAGCAGGCCGGCCATACAGGCGCCAATGCGCAAGGCATTAGAAGAGTTCCTAAACTTCCTGGCCGTCGAGAAAGGGGCATCGGCCAACACGATAGCCGCCTACCGGAACGATCTCCAGCAGCTCGCCGACTTCATTGGGACGCACCCTAGCAAGAACGGCTGGCAGGCCTTGAACCGGTCGATGATCCAGGACTTCATCCTGGACCTCAAGCAGCGGGGTTACAGCGAGACCTCCGTGGCCCGCAAGGTGGCCGCCGTGCGCTCCTTCTTCGCCTTCCTCAGCGCAGAGGGCGCCATCCAGGCCAACCCTACGGAGGGCCTCTCCTCACCGCGGGTGGGCAAGACCCTGCCCAAGGCCATCAGCCCCAATGAGGTCGACGAGCTTCTGGAACAGCCCTCGCGCCGGTCCACCCCGGAGGCCAAGAGGGACCGCGCCATGCTGGAACTCCTGTACGCCACGGGCATGCGCGTCACCGAATTGGTCTCCCTGGACCTGGCCAATCTCAACCTCGACCCGCGCAGCCCCTATGTGCGCTGCATGGGCAAGGGCGCCAAGGAGCGCACCATCCCCATCCACGACCAGGCTGTCGAGGCCCTCGTGGCCTACCTGGAGGAGGGTCGGCCCTTCCTAGTGCGGAACCGGGATGAACAAGCCCTCTTCGTGAACCGGCGTGGCGAGCGTCTGACAAGGCAGGGGTTCTGGCTCATCCTCAAGGGATACGCCAAGGCAGCCAACCTCAGCTCTGACGTCACCCCCCACACGCTGCGCCACTCCTTCGCCACCCACATGCTGCGGGGCGGCATGCCCTTGCGGAACGTCCAGGAGATGCTCGGCCACGCCAACATCTCCACCACCCAGGTCTACACTCACCTGACCAGCGAGCACGTGCGCGAGGTGTACGAGCGGGCCCATCCGCGCGCGTAGCGACAACCGTATACCGGGTGTGGCACCAAGGAGGGCGGCGGTTCTGAGGATCGCCGCCCTCTTCTGTCTTCTCGCCGCTTCCCTGGCCTTGGCCTCCTGTGGCGGCGATGCGTCCACCCGGCCCACCGGGTCCCAAACGCCTTCCGCCCCAGCCACCGCTACCTCGTCGCCTACTTTCGAGTCCCCCACGCCATCTGCCTCGCCCGCAGCGCCGCCGCGCGACCTCCTGGATCTGGCCAGGCGCTTCCGCGGCGCGTCCCAGGACGCGTCCAGGCCGCCCCTGCGAACCTACCGGGCGGGCGACAGCGACACCTTCTACGTCATAGATCTCGAGACGCCCAGGACCTTTGCCATCAGTGCCACCGCGGCCCTGGTCACCGACCATGCCTACTTCTTCGTGCAGGATGGCATCACCTATTCGCCTACCGCCATGGAGCGAGTGGGACGTGACTTCGAAGACATCGTCTATCCAGCTGTCACCGCCGCTTTCGGCGGGATTCCAGGGCCAGAGCGCGGACAGCGGATCACCATCCTACACGCGCGCCTTAAGGGAGCCGCGGGTTACTTCAACCAGGGGGACGAGTTCCCGAGGAGCATCGTTCCCCTGAGCAACGACGGGGAGATCCTGTACATCGATGCGGGGATGCTGGAGTCCCCCGGCACGTCCTACAACGCCCTATTGGCCCACGAGCTGCAGCACCTCATCCACTACCACGCGGACGACGCTGAGGAGGCTTGGGTCAACGAGGGTCTCTCCCAGATAGCGGCCGAGCTCGTTGGCGGCGGCTCTGACTGGCTGCGGACGTTCCTGCTCGAACCGGACACCCAGCTAAACGATTGGCCCGATGCGGGGGACAGCACGGTACACTACGCCGCCTCCGAGCTATTCTTCCGGTACCTGCTGGATCGCTTCGGCGGCGCTGCCAACGCCCGCGCCCTTCTTGCGGAGCCTGCCGACGGCATCGCCGGGGTCGATGCTTACCTGCAGCGCTTCGGCACCACCTTCGAAGACGTCTTCGCGGACTGGGTGGCGGCCAACTACCTGGACGCCCCTGACGGCAAGTACGCCCACCGTGATCTGGACGCCCGGGTCAAGATCAAGACCCCGGTCCGTCGGGCCGGCTCTGGCGAAGGCACCGTTAGCCAGTTCGGAGCCGACTATCTGGAGATCGAATCTCAGGGCGGCGTGTTCGTCTTCGATGGGGCCGATAGCGTGTCTGTAGGCGTGCCACCTTCCGACGGCGCCTTCTGGTGGGCCGGACGTGGAGACGGCATCGATACCCGCCTCACGCGCGAACTGGACCTAACGGGTCTTAGCCGGGCCACCCTGCGCTTCTCGTTCTGGGCACAGATCGAGCGCGGCTGGGATTACGCCTACGTCGCTGTCTCCACCGACGGCGGGCAAAGATGGCAAACCTTGCCCGGGAACCACACCACGGACTACGACCCCGTAGGCAACGCCTACGGCCCCGGGTATACGGGCGACAGCGGTGGGTGGCAAGAGGAAGAGATAGACCTCACGCCCTTTGCGGGACGCCGCGTCCTCTTGCGCTTCGAATACGTCACGGATGACGCCACCAACCTCCCGGGGTTCGCTATCGATGACATCGAGGTGCCTGAGATCGGATTCCTGGATACGGCCGATGGCGGTGCCCACTGGATGGCGGAGGGCTTCCGACAGGTGCGGGGCCCGCTAGCGCAGCGATTCATCGTCCAGAAGGTGGAGGCTGGGCAGGTGACGCGGGTGCAGTTAGACGCCGGCAACCGCGCGGAGATCCCGCTGGCCGACGTTGCCACCATCATCATCTCCGGCAACACCCAGGGAACCAGCGAGCCCGCCTCCTATCGCTGGGAGCTCCGGCGTTAGGGTCCCAGACCGGGCCTGCGCCCGTGTCCAGCGAAGGCAGTTGTGCAGCCGCCTGAGTGTATTCCGACAGAGGCGGGGCGTTGGTATGATTCTGCCATGATGATCTCCGTCATCGGCGGGGAGACGGCGCCGCCCAAGGCCCTGGAAGCCGCCGAGAACGTCGGCCGCGAGTTGGCCAGACGTGGGCTCACCCTTGTCTGTGGCGGTCGCGGCGGCGTCATGGAGGCCGCCTGCCGTGGGGCCCGCGCCGAGGGCGGGCATACCATCGGCATCCTCCCTGGCCGTAACGCTTTGGAATCGCCCCCCAATCCGTACGTGGAGTTCCCGATCTTCACTGGCGTGGGTTACGCCCGGAACGCGATGGTCGTCCTAAGCGGAGAGGCAGTCATCGCCATCGACGGCTCCTACGGCACTCTGAGCGAGATCGCCTACGCCCTGATCCACGGCGTACCCCTGGTGGGGCTCGATACGTGGGACTTCAACTACCACGGACACGACGGTGAACGCATCGTGCGGGCTCGCGACGCCGCCGATGCCGTCGAGAAGGCGATCGCTCTGGCCGAGGAGCGGCGCCGGATGGGAGCAGAGTAGCCATGCCGGACTACGCTATCGCCGCCGTCTACGCCCGGGAGGTGCTGGACTCCCGGGGCAACCCCACGCTGGAGGTGGACGTGGCCCTGGAAAGCGGGCATACGGGCACCGCCAAGGTGCCATCGGGGGCCTCTACTGGGGCCCACGAGGCGCTCGAGCTGCGGGATGGCGATGCCTCCCGCTTTGGAGGCAAGGGCGTCCTCAAGGCCGTGGAAAACGTCAACTATCTCATCGCCCGGAAGATCACCGGCCTCTATGCCAACGACCAGCAGGCCATAGATGGCGTCCTCATCGGCATGGACGGCACCCCCAACAAGTCGCACCTTGGGGCCAACACCCTCCTCGGCGTCTCCCTCGCCGTCGCCCACGCGGCCGCCGCTTACTACGGCATGCCCCTGTACGCCTACCTGGGGGAGACCACCGGCAACCCGAACCCGTGCCTCATGCCGCTGCCCCTTCTCAACATCCTGAACGGCGGCAAACACGCTGCGGGCTCCACCGACTTCCAGGAGTTCATGATCGCGCCCGTTGGCGCGCCGTCCTTTCGCGAAGGGCTGCGCATGGCCGTGGAGGTATACCACTCGTTAGGCCGCATCCTGCACAGGGAAGGCCTGCCCACCACCGTAGGGGATGAGGGCGGCTTCGCTCCACCGTTGCCCAACAACGAGGCCGCTGTGGAGCTGGTGCTGCGGGCCATAGAGGAGGCCGGCTACACCCCCGGCGAACATATCGCTATCGCACTAGACCCCGCGACCTCGGAGCTGGAGTCGGGCGGAAGCTACGCGCTGGCCCGGGAGGGCAAGACGCTTTCCAGCGAGGAGATGGCCTCTCTCTGGGAAGACTGGTGCACCCGCTTCCCCATCGTCTCCATCGAGGACGGCATGGCTCAAGAGGACTGGGCGGGCTGGCGCACCCTCACCGAGCGCCTGGGCTCCCGCGTGCAGATCGTAGGGGACGACCTCTTCGTGACCAACGTGGAGCGCATACGCCGGGGCATCCAGGAGGGCGCCGCCAACTCAGTGCTCATAAAGTTGAACCAGATCGGCACCCTCACGGAGACCCTGGCGGCCATGGCTGAGGCCCACGCTGCCGGCTGGACTTGCATCATCTCCCACCGCAGCGGTGAGACGGAGGATACGACCATCGCCGATCTCGCCGTCGCCACCCATGCCGGCCAGATAAAGACCGGGGCGCCGGCCAGGGGCGAGCGGACAGCGAAGTATAACCGTCTCTTGCGGATCGAGGACGAACTCGGGGAGAGGGCGCAGTACGCGGGCCGGGGTATACTTAAGCGGTAGAGGCAGCGTCGCGGGGCGAGAGGTCGGGCTGCACACCACTAGGCTGCCTCACAACTGCAGGGCGGGATCCACAAGGAGGCTGTTATGGTTGCCGACATCAGATCCGTAGGCGTAGTAGGCGGCGGCGTCATGGGCTCGGGCATCGCCCAGGCGCTGGCAGTAAGCGGATGCAACGTAATAGTCCGCGACCTGAACGAGGAGTTGATCGCTAAGGCCCGAGCCACCATCGTCGACGGGCGCTACGGGCTGAACCGTGGCGTCGAGCGAGGAAAGACCACGAGGGAAGAGGCCGACGCGGCCCTCGCCCGGCTGGCCTTCACCACCGACCTCGGCGATCTGCGCGACGCCGATCTGATCATCGAGGCCGTGCCCGAGGACC
>DAOUAG010000290.1:0-2406 GCA_034433815.1 Dehalococcoidia bacterium
GGGTATGAGATCCGGGAGGTCATCGCTACCAACAACGAGCGGGGGACACTGGAGCCGGAGTGGAGCCCTCAGTTCACCGCCGAGGCCCGGCGGCAGGAGGCTCGGGAAGGGGCGCGCATCCTGGGCGTAAACCCAGACGTGGAGTTCCTCGGCTACGAAGACGGCCGCCTCTCAGAGACTCCTCTGAACGAACTCAGGGAGCGCTGCATGCGCGCCATCCGCCGGCACAGGCCGGACGTCATCTTCACCTGGGACCCCCACGCGCCCTACGAGGACCACCAGGACCATCGGGCGGTGGCCCGGGCAGCGGCGGAGGCGGCGGCCTTCGCCCACTTCCCCCTTTATCACCCGGAACACCGCGACGAGGGGTTGGCGCCCCACTACGTAGGCGAGCGCTACTACTTCGCTAAGTCGCCCCGGGACGTAAACAAGGTGGTGGACATCAGCAGTTACATCAGCCGCAAGATCGATGCCCTCTGCGCCCACGTCTGCCAGATGGAGATGACGGTAATGGAGGCCCAGATCGCCTTGCGGGCCTCGGGCCTGGACATCCCGGCGCTGCGGGATGCGAGCCCCAAGGACTTCAGGCCCATCATCGAGGCGCAGATCAGGGCCTGGGCGGCGGCCGTCGGCCGGCGGGCCGGCTTCGACTATGCGGAAGAGTTCCGGCGCGAACGCTTCGGGGCCATCGAACGCTTGGCCAGACAGATGGGGCAAGAGCTCCCGGACGACATCTAGACGTCCGGGCCTGGATTGTCGCCGCGGCCCCGCTCTGTGGCCTGCGGGGCGTAGAGGAGGGCCCGCCCCATGTTGACCGCTACGAAGGGTTCGTGCCAGGAAACTGCGCCATAGGAGGAGAAGACCTCCGCCTCGGTGACCGGCACGAACTGGTGCTTGCCCACCAGGGCCACACGCAGGGGGTCCGCCCCTGGGATCTCCCAGACCTTGCCTACTATCTTGAACCCGGGCAGCACTATTACCGAGGGCACCGGCACCTTCTTTACCGCCTCGAAACTGTTGGGTGGTGGCTCATCGCCGCCACGCTTGATGGCGAAAAGGATGGCCTCTGGCTGTAGCTGGACTACGTCGAGGCGTGCCTCTTTCTCCCCGTCGCCGTCGGCTGACAGGGGCTCGATGACGGCGTCGAAGGCGACGGCGAAGGAGCGCTCCAGGGCGTTCATAAGGTCCACGAAGCGGCGGGGGAGGCCAGGAAGACGCAGCTCACCTGTCAGCCGGTAGCGGCCCATGATGATCTCGGCTACCACCCGGGTGATGCTGGCCTCGGGCACCGTCAGCGGCTGGGTCATTCGAGGGCGACTCCCGTGGCGCCCGATGGGGCCGCCGCCTCTGGCGGGGAAACTGCCTCAGGGGAGATGAGGCCACGCCTCTCCGCTTCCAGAAAGGCCTGGACGACGCCGGGGTCGAACTGGCTGCCGGCGTTGCGCACTAGCTCCTCCACGGCCTCAGCATGGCTCATGGCGCGGCGGTACGGCCGGTCCGAGGTCATGGCCTGGTAGGCGTCGACAACGGCGAAGATGCGCGCGCCCAACGGTATCTCCTCGCCGCAAAGGCCCCTGGGGTAGCCGGCTCCATCCCAGCGCTCGTGGTGGGCGTAGACGATTTCGGCAACGTCGCGAAGGAAGCCGATGCCGTGCAGCACCTGGAAGCCGAGCTTGGGGTGGCGCTTCATCGCTTCCCACTCGCTGGGCGTTAGGGGCCCCGCCTTGGAGAGGACGTTTTCCCCTATGCCCATCTTGCCGATATCGTGAAGGATGGCTGCCTGCTCGATGCGGCGAACGTCTTCCTTTCGTAGCCCCATCTGCCAGGCCACAACGGACGCCAGGTGGGAGATGCGTTGGGCTTGCCGGGCCGTCACGCTATCCACCAGCCCCAGCGCGCCGCTCAGGGTACCGATGATGGACTCGTAGCTGGCTCTCATCTCCTCCATCTGTCGGCGGAATGCTGCCTGTTGCCGGTAGAAGTTACGGATGAGCCGCCATAGGGTGAACCAGAGGAGGAAGCAGACGATGACCAGCGTGAGGACGGGGCTAACGAGATAGGCCAAAGCGGCTAGCCCACCGGCTGCCAGGGCGGCCGCGAGCCAGATTGCGGCGGTGACAAGCTTGGGGCGGCGTCCCTTGGTGGGATGCTTAGGCTGCTTCATGAGCGGGGGCTCTCCTCCTGTTGTTGGGCGCAGCGGCTGGAAATCGGCTCCCGTTGCCATCAAAACCCTGTTATGAAATCGTCGGCATCGGGCAGGCGGCGGGTCTCGCGCGCTTCCTCGGCGTTAGCCAGAACGGGGGGCAGTCGGCGCGAGACCTTGTTGGCGTACATATCGGCGTCTGCCCACTGGATCAGCTCCTCCACGGACTCGCCTCCCCAGGGGAAGCCGGAGACGCCGATGGA
>DAOUAG010000291.1:0-3672 GCA_034433815.1 Dehalococcoidia bacterium
AAGAGGAACCCCCGGACTCATCGCCCATGCTGGTGGAGGGAGCCCACCGCCAGCATCCGGCCGTCCTGTCGGAGGAGCCAGAGGCCCTGGTGTTGGATTCGGGCGCCCTGAGGGTACGCGCCGACCGCCGGCAGTGGGACCTCGTGGTGGAGGATGCCTCCGGCAGGACTGTCTTCCAGCAGAGGTGGGACGACCGCCAGCTCCTCGGGGCCGTCACCCTCCCCACCGGTTTCTCCCAACGCGCTGGCGAGCCCCCGCGCTTCCACGAGACGTTCTCTCTGGAGCCAGATGAGCACCTTTACGGGCTGGGGGCCCAGTTCGGCGCTTTCGATAAACGCGGCCAGCGCATCATCTCCTGGAGCCGCGATCCGCGAGGCGCCGCCACTTCCACGGTCTCCTACATCAACGTACCCCTCCTGCTGAGCACCCGGGGGTTCGGCCTCTTCGTCCACCAACACTCCAAGATCGTATATGAACTCGGCAACCCGGCTGTGCAATCGGCCTCGTTTCTTACCGGCGATCCTTATCTGGACTACTTCTTCATCCACGGGCCCGGCCTACGCCAGGTCATCGAGCGATACACGGAGCTGACGGGGCGGCCCCAGGTGCCCCCTCTGTGGTCCTTCGGCGCCTGGTACTCCCGCTGCATGTATCACAGCCGGCAGCAGGTGGAGGAGATCGCCTCGCGCCTGCGGGAGCTGGGCATTCCGGCGGATGTGCTCCACCTAGATCCCCTTTGGCTTAAGGTTCGCAAGGGGAAAACCCTCGACGGCTGCGACTTCGTCTGGGACGAGCAGGCGTTCCCGGACCCGCCCGGCTTCCTCGCCTGGCTCGAGGCCCGCGGCTTTCACCTCAGCCTATGGGAGAACCCGTACGTCTACCGGGACACGCCCATGTTTCAGGAGGGCGAGGAGTGGGGCTACTTCGCCCGGTCCTCCCAGGGTGGCCTGGCGGCGCCCCTGGAGAATCCCAAGGAAACGGTCCTGCCAGACTTCACCAACCCGGAAACCGCCCGCTGGTGGCAGGAGAAGCATCTGCCCTACCTGCGCATGGGCGTCGCTGCCTTCAAGACCGACTACGGGGAGGGCGTCCCTCCAGATGCCCTCTTCTCGGACGGCCGTAACGGGGACCAGATCCACAACCTCTATCCACTTCTGTACAACAAGGTGGTCTACGAGGCGATGGAGAAGGCCGGCGTCCGGCCGATGCTCTTCGCCCGCTCGGGCTACGCCGGGTCCCAGCGCTACCCCATCAACTGGACCGGCGACGCCCCTTGTACCTGGGGCGGCCTGGCCGCTACCCTGCGAGCCGGCCTTAGCCTGAGCATGTCCGGCATCGCCATGTGGAGCCACGACATCGGCGGGTTCTGGAACCCCCGAAACATGGAGCCCCCGGAACCCGAACTGTACATCCGTTGGGCCCAGTTCGGCCTCCTCTCATCCCACGCCCGGTTCCACGGGATCAAGGGCCGCGAGCCCTGGTACTACGGCGACAAGGCCGTCGAGGTGGTGCGGCGCTTCTCCCGCCTGCGCTACCGGCTCCTGCCCTACATCTACTCCCTGGCCCATGAGGCCGCCACCAGCGGAATGCCGGTCGTCCGCCCCCTGGTGCTGGAGTATCAGGACGATCCGGCGGCGCCTGGCATCGATTACGAGTACCTGTTGGGGCCGTCGCTCCTCTGCGTACCCGTTCTCGCCCCGGGAGGCCAGTGCACCGTCTACCTTCCAGAAGGGCCCTGGTACGATTGGTGGACCGGCGAAGAGCACATCGGCCCCAAGCACATGCGCCTGACGGTGCCCATCGATATCATCCCTCTCTTCGTGCGAGACGGCGCCATCTTGCCCCTGGCGCCCGAGATGGAGCACACGGGCCAGAAGCCGTGGGACCCGCTGACGCTGCGGATTCACGCCGCATCGTCCGCCGAGGCGACCTGCTGGACGCCAGACCAGCGCCTGACGGCTCGGTTCAGTGAGAGCGGCGGCCGGTTCAGCCTGCAGGTGGATGGCCCCGCGCAGCGCTATGAGGTGCGCCTAGCCGGGAAGAGCATCGTGGATGCCAACGCGTCCGGCGGGGCCGCCCTGCGCAGCCTGTCCCAGGAAGACGGCGCGGCCGTGGCCCTCATCGATGGCTCCGGCTCCTGGAGCATGGAGGGGGCGGTGCGACCCAGGTGACGCTGGTTTGCGGCATCGACCTGGGCTCCCTCCGGACGCCCGCCCATGTCGCCTGGCTGGCCGAAGATCGCTCCTTCCGCCTCGATTCCTACCTGCCGTCGCAGGACCGCCCGCTGCCGGAGCCTCCTCCCGGCGCCGAAATGCCCGCCTGCTACGCTATCGACGGCCCCCAAGGGCTGCCTCGCCGCGGGGCGGTGATCCGGCAAGCCGACCTAGCGGCCGGCACGCCCACCAGGCGCCTGCCGGCAACGCGCCAGGAGCTGGAATCGTGGCGGCTGTATCGCGGGCTCATCGAGGCGGGCATCGAGGTCTTTTGGGGCGTGTACGTGGGTGGTCTCGGCCGGATCCCAGGCCTGGAAGCCGGCCCTCTCCGGCCTCTGGTCTGCGAGACCTACCCCCGTTACGTGCTGCGGAGCCTTTGGCCCGAGATGAAGATACCCTCCAAGAGGCGCCAGCCGATGCGCTACGCAGGGGCCGTCCTTGAGGTTCTGGGTGGCCTCGGCTACCGCTGCCACGACATCGCCAGCCTAACGCCAGATCAGGCCGATGCCATGCTCTGCGCGCTGGCAGCCCGCGCCTGCGCGCAAGGGGAGGGCGCGAACTGCCTCTTCTTGGGGGGAGCGCCCACGGCAGACCTGGAGGCGCAGGTCTTAAGGGAGGGCTATATCGTAGTGCCAGCCAGGGCAGAGCTTTAGGAGAACCCGAACTCGGTCTCGCCGCCGGGGATGAACTTGCGCCAGCTCGCCTGGGACTCCAGGTACGGGTAGAAGCTGCGCAGGAAGCTGTAGGCCGGCTTGACCGGCGGCCGCGAGAGTTGCATGTGGGCCTCCTGGGGCGTGCGGCCGGCTTTGCGGTGGTTGCAGGCCTTGCAGGCGGCCACGACGTTCTCCCAGGTGTGTGCCCCTCCTCGGTGGCGGGGCACAACGTGGTCCAGGGTGAGCTCTTTCGTCTGTTTGCCGCAGTACTGGCAGGTGAAGCGGTCCCGAAGGAAGACGTCCCTGCGGGTGAGCCGGCCCTGGGGGCGAGGCCGGCGAATCAGATATACGAGGCGAATAACGGAAGGGATCTCGAAGGTCAGGGTGGGCGTGTGAAGGTAGCCGCGGCCGTTTTCGATGATTTCGGCCTTGCCGCGGTCAAGCAGGACGAAGGCGCGCCGGACGTTGCAGACGTTCAGCGGCTCGTAGTTCTGGTTCAGCACCAATACTGGCAGGCCTGGCCCCACTTAACGTCACCACCGGTTGCCATAGTATCAGACCCCCCGTCCCTTCGCAATCCCGTGTGGGGCCACCGGGGCTGTCCCCGTCGGCGCCGGCGCAGCCCCCCTTATATCCCGGGTGGCGCCAGGAATTCGTCGATCCGGTGCCTGAAATCTGCGGGCAAGAGCCGCAGCAGGAACGAGATATCGTCCACGAAGAAACGCCCAATGGCCGAATCGTCCACTGCCTCGTCCAGATGCAGCGAAGGATATCCGGCAAAGATGATGAGCAGCGCCTGCACGAAT
>DAOUAG010000292.1:0-2618 GCA_034433815.1 Dehalococcoidia bacterium
CCGGGCCTCGTACTCTCGATATCCCGCATACTCGGCCAAGAGCATCGGCCAGAGGCGTGCCCGCTCCTCTGGCCCGGCCACCTTCGCCCTACAACGCAGGGTCAGCCGGCCCACCTGCACGCGGGCCTGGGGGTGGGCCCGCAAGTTCAGATACCACGCGGGATAACGGGGGTCACGGCCGTTGGAAGCAACAACCACCAGCGCATCCCCATCCCGGTGATACAGGAGCGGCGTGGTGCGCTCTCTCCCGGTCTTACGGCCCTTCGTGGTGAGGAGCAACATCGGCTTGCCGGCGAGGCTCGAGCCCAACCTCCCGCGGCTGGCCCGGTACACGAACCTGTGGACGAAAGCGATGGACCGGATAAGGGGCCGGATGTTGGGAAAAGCCAAGGGCGCCACACCCCCTAGGTGAAGACCACCGTCTCCGGGTTCCGTTCCGCCACGATGTTCTCCATGCGGGCGCGGATCACATCCGTGCGGTCGCGATGGGGCAAGATGTAGAGCTTCTCGTCCTGCACCGCCCGGAACACCTCCTCTGCCACTTGCTCCGGCGCCATCCCCGTAGCGAGCAACTGGCGCACGCTTTGCATGACGGCCTGTCCCGCCGGCGTGGCAGGCCTCTCGCCCGGCGCGTTCTGGAGTTCGGGAGGCCGGTTACGCTCCGCGTCCACAAGGTTTGTCCGCACCCAAGCGGGGCAGAGCACGGAGACCCTGAGCTTAGCGCCGGCGACGTTGAACTCATGGTACAGGCTTTCGGAAAGAGCGACGACCGCGTGTTTCGCCACGCTGTAGATCCCTAGAAATGGCCCCGTAATCAGCCCGGCCATGGAGGCCGTGTTGACTATGTGCCCTTCGGTCCCCTGTTTCAGCATGATGGGTACGAACACCCTCACGCCGTGGATTACGCCCCAGAGGTTGACCCCCATAACCCACTGCCAATCGGCGAGCGTCGCATCCCAGAGGAACCCGCCAGGCGGCACCACCCCCGCGTTGTTGCAAACGATGTGAACCGCGCCGAACTCCCGGAGAGTAGCGTCCGCCAGGGCCTGAACCTCCTCCGGCTTGGAGACGTCGGTGCGAACGGGCAAGACGCTGGCGCCCGCCTGCCTCATCTCGGAGGCCGTGCGGTCTAGAGCGGTCTGCTCTATGTCCGCGAGGACGACCTTCATCCCCTCGCGGGCGAAGCGCTCCGCCATCGCGCGCCCTATTCCGCTCGCCCCGCCCGTTACAACGGCTACCCGATCCCGAAACTCTCTCACGCCAGCCTCCTTATGGCCCCGACCTGGACCCAGGGGATCAAAGCCCGCATGCGGATAGATACCACCTTGCCGCCCCGGCGTCCAGCCCTGCCTGCGCGTCGCAACGGTCCCCCTTTCGTGCCTCGCAGCGGGAAGCCGGCGGCCGTGCGATAATATCCCCGCCATGCCGCCAGCGCCCATGCAGGAAGCCCTGCGCCTGGCCCGGGAAGCGCCGGAGCCCACATCGCCCAACCCCACGGTGGGCGCCGTCGTCGTGGGGCCCCAAGGCGAGATCCTCGGCCGCGGCGTGACACAGCCGCCGCCAGGCCCTCACGCCGAAGTCGTCGCTTTGCAGCAGGCCGGCGACCGGGCGCGAGGCGCCACCATGTACGTGACGCTGGAGCCCTGCGTCCACCACGGGCGGACTCCCCCGTGCACAGAGGCAATCATCTCAGCCGGGATCGCCGAGGTCCACTACGCCCTGGAGGATCCCGACCCCAACGTCCAGGGCCGCGGCCGCCAGGCGCTACAGGCCGCTGGCCTGCGGGTGGTGGCTGGCGAAGGCGCCGACGAGGCGCGGCGTGTCCTGGAGGCATATCTGAAGCACCGCACCCAGGGCATGCCCTTCGTCATCGCCAAATTCGCCGCTTCCCTTGACGGCCGAATCGCCGCCGCTTCGGGGGACTCCCGCTGGGTGGCGGGAGAAGAAGCCAGGGAATGGGCCCACCAGATGCGCTGCCGCATCGACGCCATCATCGTGGGGTCCTCTACCGTGCTCATTGACGACCCGCTGCTTACGGCACGCCCCGGCGGCCAAGAGGCTCAGCGCCAACCCTTGCGGGTGGTGGTGGACACCCGGGGCCGCACTCCGCCAATGGCGCGCGTCTTCACCGGGCCGGCCCGCACCATCGTAGCGACGGCCGCTGACGCGCCGCCCGCCTGGCTGGCGGCCATCGAGGCCCGGGGGGCCGAGGTGCTCCGCCTGCCCCGTGAAGGAGCGCACGTGTCGCTGCCGTCCCTGCTCCAGGAGTTGGCACGCCGCGACGTCGTCACGGCTTTGGTGGAGGGAGGCGGCGTCTTGCTGGGCTCCTTCTTTGACCGCGGCCTCGTCGACAAGGTGTACGCTGTCCTAGCGCCCATCATCATCGGCGCGGCCGATGCCCCCGCGGCTGTCGCCGGCAAGGGCGCTTACAGGATGGCGGACGCTCTCCGGCTGCGGGACGTAGAGGTTACGCGCCTGGGCCAAGATATCCTGGTCACAGCGTACCCCGACTACCGACGGGGGCAGGAGTAAGGGTGCACGATGCCCCCCGCGCCACCGGCCCGACTGTCGCCAGAGAAAACACCCGAGGCCGCGGCCGTCTTGGCCCGGGCCTTTCA
>DAOUAG010000293.1:0-4109 GCA_034433815.1 Dehalococcoidia bacterium
CCACCCTAAGGAGCAAAACCAGACCGGACAAAACCAACGATGCAAACCGAGCGACGCCTGTCCACCAGGCCACAGACCTTCGGGTCGCGGGAGTGTCGCCGAAACCGTCGAAATCGAAGCCCTCGAACCCGCGGCCGCCGTCGAACCCCTGGAGGCCGGCGTGCCCGAAACGATCGTAGGCCGACCGTTTTTCCGGGTCAGACAACACCTCATAGGCCTCGCTGATCTCCTTGAACTTGGCTTCAGCATCCGGCGCCTTGTTGCGGTCGGGGTGGTACTGCATCGCCAGGCGCCGGAACGCCTTCTTGATCTCCTCCGCTGAAGCCCCTCTGGAGACCCCGAGGACGTCATAGTAGTCGCGCTTCACCCTGGCCATAGCTAGCGTATTCTAGCAAAAACGCCCGAGGAGCGCAACCCTAGCCACGAACCTGTTCGTGGACCACCGCGACACCATGATCCTGGTGGCTGGCGTCCTTCTCATAGCCTTCGGCGTCGCCGAGCTGGCTGGCCGGAGCCTAACCTTCATCAGGCTGGGCAGCGGGATCGCGGAGGCGGAGGGCCTCTTGGCAACGTACAGCCTGGGCCTGGTGTACGGCTTCGGCGGCTTCTGCTCTGGGCCCATCCTGGGTTCTGTTCTTACCGTCGCCGCCGCAGACGCCAATCCGCTGCGGGGCGCCGGTCTCCTGGCGGTCTACGCCCTGGGGATGACGGTGCCCCTGTTTGTTCTGGCCGCGCTGTGGGACTCCCTGCGCATCGGTGGCCAGCGCTGGCTCCGAGGCTGGGGCTTCAGCCTGGGTCCCCTTGCAATTCACTCCACAAATCTCATTGCGGGCACCATCTTCACCCTGCTGGGCCTGTCGTTCATCCTCCTGCAAGGGACGACGTCCCTCAGCAGCCTCTACGAGAGCCGGGGCCTCACCGACATCTCCTTCGAGGCCGACCGTGCAGTTAAAGACGCGCTCTCCTCGCGGGTTGACCTCGCCCTGCTGGCAATCCTAGTCGCAGGAGTTGCCGCCATGGCCTGGTACGCCTGGCGGCGCTCCCCGCTTTCTGGGCCGCCGCGCCGCCCGCCGAGGCGGGTGACCGGCAAGGCGCTGTCCGAGCGTGACGCGGGGCCCCCGTGAAGCAGCCCCGCACTCTATCGGCATCGAGGCCGGATGCTCTCGCCGACCGCGGGGTTCTCGCGTTCGAGCCAGCTATCGCTGCGCGGGGAAGCCCCTGGCCGTCGATGTAGTACCCCCTCCCGTCCTACCTCGCCGAAATCCGGGGGAGAACCTCCTCCGCTAGGAGCCGCAGCTCCATCGCCGTAGCGCTGGGTTCGCTGAGGCAGGGTGTCGGTGTGGCGATGAGGTAGTCGGGCTGTATGACGTCCGCCCATTCTCGGAACGAGCGGGCGCACTCCTCAGGCCCTCCGAAGGGCACCCTCCCCGGGACGACCATGTCGAGGTCGATCTCTTCGGGGCCTTCTAGCCGCTCCCATTCTGGCTCCAGGCCGCGGCTAAAGCTCTTGCTCCGCCAGTAATAGCGCCATGTGTTGACTACGGCGCTGCCGAAGGTCTCCGTGGCGGCATGACGATCCCGGGCCAAGGCGAACTGTCGCATGAGCACGACGAAGGGCTCGCGCCCCGCCTCGCGGGCGGCCTCGCGGTACTCCTCGGCTAACGTCCGTACGGCCTCCAGCCCATGCAGCGGATCCGTGATCCAGCCGTCGGCGATACGTCCGGCCCGGCGTACGCCTTGGCGGGTCCAGGCGCCGAGCCAGATGGGCGGGTGTGGTCTCTGATACGGCTCCGGAAAGACGCTCACGTTTTCAAAGCCGAAGTGGCGGCCGCTGAAGGTGAAGGGGCGCTGGCTCCAAGCGCTCCGCAGGACTTGAATTCCTTCCTCCAGGAGAGAGCGCCGGTGGTGCCGCGGGATGCCGAGGGCCGCGAAGTCCTTCCGCTGGTAGCCGAGGCCAACGCCCAAGATCACTCGGCCGCCGCTCAACTGATCCAGCGTCGCTGCTTCCTCGGCGAGGCGGACCGGGTTATGGAGGGCCATCACCGTCACCGCGGTCCCCAGGCGGATGCGGCTGGTGCGGGCGGCTATGGCTGCCAGAGTGATGAGGGGCGCCGATGGCCAGTAGGGCTCTTGGTGATGCTCGGGCAGAAAGAAGGCATCGAAGCCCAGCTCCTCCGCCAGCGCCGCCATGCCCAAATGATCGGCGAAGGTGATGCCCGTCCCGATGATGCCTGTGTGCACGTGCGCTTATCCCTAGGCGTGGATTATGGCGCCGCCGCTTATGGACACCACCTCACCGGTGATGTAGCTGGAGCGGTCGCTAGCCAAGAAGAGGGCCAGGTTGGCGATATCCTGGGGCTCGCCTACTCGTCCCAGAGGGATGCCCCGTTTCGCTCTCTCGAAGAACTCCGGCGGGTAGATCCGGGCCAGGAACTCGTTGTATATCAGCCCGGGTGCGATAGCGTTGACGCGGATGCCCTCGCGGGCGACCTCTGCGGCCACGGCCCTGGTAAAGGCCATGACGCCGGCCTTGGCGGCGCAATAGTGGGCTTCACCATCGCGAGAGGCCAGCCAGCCTGCGCCCGATGACATGTTGATGATGACCCCACTCTTCTGCTGGAGCATGTAGGGGAGAACAGCCCGGGTACAGTTGAAGGTGCCAGTGAGGTTGACGTCGATGACGAGGTGCCAAGTCTCGTCGTCCATCTTCCAGACGGGCGAAAGTTTGTTAATGCCGGCGTTGTTGAAGAGGATATCGATGTGCCCAAAACGTTGAGCCACGGTCTCAGCCATGGCCTGCACCTGCTGCACATTGCGCACGTCGACCTCAAGGCCCGGGATCTCCCTGCCGAATTCCGCGCTCATCTGGGCCGCGACCTCCGTTGCGCGGCGGGCGTGGGCATCCGTGACCACGACCTGGGCGCCCTCGCTGGCGAAGGTCCGGGCTACGGCCTGGCCGATCCCAGCCCCTGCCGCAGCCGTAACGATGGCGACCTTGTTATCTAGTAGACCCATGTCTCGACTCCTTCCCTGCGGGGCCTGGCGGGCCGATTTTCGCTAGCCCGCCTTGGCTTCCTTAGCTGGCACTTCCCCTTCGCGCTGGGGCGGCGCCGGGTTGCGGACGTCCCTAAGTAGCTGCTCCGGCACATACCGGGCGAGTTCGGAGAATTCCCACATGCCGTTCTTGACTATCGTGCGCCACGGCATTGGTTGGTGTAGGATGGAGACCTCGCCGCCTGAGACGAAGAAGATGTTCCCGTTGACGTTCCAGGCATCCTCCGAGCAGAGATACACCACCATTGGGGTAATGTGTTCTGGAGTCCTGAGCGCGAGGTCTGCCGCATCGATCCTGCGTGGCGCGGCGATGCCAGCCTTCGCACGCTTCTCCAGTGCCTCCGCTGGCACCTGGGCGACCATGCGGGTGAGGGCAGCCGGCGCCACCGCGTTACAGGTCACGCCGTAGCGGCCCAGATCCCGGGCAACGGCCCGGGTCAGCCCTGTGATGCCTGCCTTGGCCGAAGCGTAATTGGCTTGTCCAGACGTCCCGCGTAGCCCGGCCATCGAAGTAAAGTTCACGATCCGCCCGTAGCCCTGGTCACGCATTATGGGCGCGGCGGCCCGGATGGTGGTGAAGTGCCCTTTGAGGTGCACAGCGATAACGGAGTCCCACTCCTCCTCCGTCATGTTGAAGATCATGCGGTCGCGTAAGATGCCAGCCACGTTCACCAAGATATCGATGCGTCCGAAGCTTTCGACCGCCGCGTTGACGATGGAGGCGCCGCCCTCCATAGTGGCCACGGAGGCGTAGTTGGCCACGGCTTCACCTCCGCTAGCCTTGATGGCGCTGACCACCTCGTCTGCCGGCGCCCGGTCACTGCCGCTGCCATCCACCGCCACACCTGGGTCGTTGACGACCACCTTGGCGCCCTCCCGGGCGAGGGCCAGGGCCACAGCCCTGCCGATGCCTCGACCTGCACCTGTGACCGCTGCTACTCGACCATCCAGCACACCCAAGGGTCAAACCTCCTTATCGCTAGTATCTGATCAGGGTCATCTCTTGTTTGGCCACCAGGCGGCCATCCTGGTTCTTGTACTCCGTCTCCAGCGTT
>DAOUAG010000294.1:0-4945 GCA_034433815.1 Dehalococcoidia bacterium
TGAACGACCTCTACCGCCGTGTCATCAACCGCAACAACCGCCTGAAGCGGCTGCTGGAGCTGGGGGCGCCGGAGATCATCATCCGCAACGAGAAGCGCATGCTTCAGGAGGCCGTAGATAGCCTGATCGATAACGGCCGCCGCGGCCGCGCCGTCTCCACGGCCGGCAACCACAAGCTCAAGAGTCTGTCAGACATGCTCAAGGGCAAGCAGGGCCGCTTCCGCCAGAACCTTCTGGGCAAGCGAGTGGACTACTCGGGGCGGTCCGTCATCGTCGTCGGCCCGGAGCTCAAGCTTCACCAGTGCGGTCTGCCCAAGCGCATGGCTCTGGAGCTCTTCAAGCCCTTCGTCATGCACGGTCTGGTGGCCCGCGGGCTAGCCCACAACATAAAGTCTGCCAAGCGCATCGTGGAACGGGCCCGTCCCGAAGTGTGGGACATCCTGGACGATGTCATCAAGCAGCGGCCCGTGCTTCTCAACCGCGCACCGACGCTGCACCGCCTGGGCATTCAGGCCTTCGAGCCCATTCTCATCGACGGCAGCGCCATCCAGCTCCACCCGCTGGTCTGCACAGCCTTCAACGCGGACTTCGATGGCGACCAGATGGCCGTTCACGTGCCCCTCTCCAGGGCCGCCGTAGCGGAGGCGCGGCAGGTCATGCTATCTTCCCAGAACCTCCTTTATCCCTCCAATGGAGAGCCCGTGGTGGCCCCGACCTTGGACATCGTCCTGGGCTGCTACTACCTAACCGAGATGAAGCCGGGTGCCAAGGGCTCCTTCGACCCAGGGCCGCCGCCCCGCGGCATCTACAGCAGTTTCGACGAGGCCAAGCTGGCCCACGCTGCCGGCCACCTCGACCTTCACGCCCCCATCCGCGTCCGTGACGCCAGGACCGGCAACCAGCTCGTCGAGACCACGGTGGGGCGCATCATCTTCAACGAGGTCGTGCCCGAGGAGCTGGGCTTCCGCAACCAGCTGATGGACAAGAAGGCCATCAAGGATCTCGTGGCTGAGTGCTGCCGCCGCCTGGACAACCAGCGCACCGCTGAGATGGTGGACCGGATGAAGGACATTGGCTTCCGCTACGCCACCCAGTCCGGCATCTCCATCGCCATGAACGACCTGAGGGTCCCGGAAGAGAAGGAGGAGCTCCTTCGCCAGGCCGACGAGCGCATCAAGGAGATAAACGAGCAGTTCGAGTTCGGCCTCATCACCGAAGAGGAGCGCTACAACCAGGCTGTGGCCATCTGGAGGGAGACCACGGACGCCGTGCAGCAGGTGATCCAGAAACGCCTGACGGAATACGGCGGAGTCTACACGATGGCCGTGAGCGGCGCTAAGGGTAACATCTCCCAGATCTCCCAGATGGCGGGCATGCGCGGGCTCATGAGCGACCCCGCGGGCCGCATCATCGACCTGCCCATCCGCTCTTCCTTCCGCGAGGGGCTGAGCGTGCTGGAGTACTTCATCTCCACCCACGGCGCGCGCAAGGGCCTGGCCGACACCGCCCTGCGCACCGCCGACAGCGGCTATCTCACCCGCCGCCTCATCGACGTCAGCCAGGACGTCATCATAGTGGAAGACGACTGCGGCACCACCGCCGGCATCTGGATCGGCGAGCCGTCTGAAAAGGGCCTCTTCGAGTCCCTCAGCGAGCGCATTGTGGGGCGCTATGCCGCCGCCGACATAGCCGACCCCAACACCGGCGAGATCATCGTCGAACGCTTGCAGGAGATCACCGAAGAGGCGGCAGCCCGCATCGAGGCCGCTGGCATCGACAAGGTATACGTCCGTTCGCCCCTCACCTGCCAGACCAAGCGCGGCCTATGCGTCCTCTGCTACGGCCGGGACCTGGCCAGGGGGCGTCCTGTTCACCACGGCCTCGCCGTGGGCATCATCGCTGCCCAGAGCATCGGCGAGCCGGGTACCCAGCTCACCATGCGCACCTTCCACACGGGCGGCGTCGCCGGAATCGACATCACCTCGGGTCTTCCCCGCGTGGAAGAGCTGTTCGAGGCCCGGGTGCCCAAGGGCGCGGGGATCATCGCCGAGATAGACGGCACTGTGGAGATCCTGCGGGATGGCGAACATAGGACGGTGAAGATCGTCAGCGCCGAATTGTATCGCGATGAGTACCCCCTCCCCGAAGGCAGCGAGATCTTGGTCAAGGATGGTCAGGAAGTCGCGCAAGGGGCGGTTCTGGCCCGCGTGCCTCCCCCGGACGGCGACGGCGCTGGCGAGGCGGACTCGTCGCGGGCGCTGGCCCCCGCCGGCGAGATCATCGCCCGCACCGCTGGCCAGGTCTCCGTCGACAAGGGCCGCCTGACCATCCTCTTCGAGGAGCGGGAAGAACGCACGTATCCCATTCCGGCAACGGCCCGCCTCCGCGTCCGGGACGGCGACTACGTCCACGCCGGGTTCCCGTTGACGGAGGGCCCCCTGAACCCCCAGGACATCCTGCGGATCCAGGGGCCAGAGGCGGTGCAGATCTACCTCGTGGAGGAGGTGCAGAAGGTCTACCGCTCCCAGGGTGTGAGCATCAACGATAAGCACATCGAAGTCATCGTCCGCCAGATGCTGCGTCGGGTGAAGGTGGACCACCCAGGCGACACCGATCTCCTTCCGGGCGAGCTAGTGGACCGCTTCCGCTTCGAGGAGGCCAACGCGCGGGTGCTGGCCGAGGGCGGCGAGCCGGCCACGGCCCAGCCCGTCCTCTTGGGCGTTACCAAGGCATCCCTCAACACCGAAAGCTTCTTGGCCGCGGCATCCTTCCAAGAGACCACTCGCGTCCTCACTGAAGCCGCCGTCCGGGGCGAGGTAGACCACCTTCTGGGGCTCAAGGAGAACGTCATCATCGGCAAGCTCATCCCGGCCCGCGCCCCCATCGTCGTGGAACAGCCGCCGCGGGTGACGGAGATCATGCTGCCCCCTGGCCTTCGCGGTGAGACCGAGGAGGATCTGGAGTTCGAAGAGGAAGAAGAGGAAGAGTTCGAGGAGGAGGAAGAGGGCGACTGGGGCTCCGAAGAGGAGTTCGAGGATGAAGCCACCTCCGAAGGTGAAGGATCCGCCGCGGACGAGATCGAGGAACCTCCAGCCTCTGAAGAGGCCTTTGGGGACTCTCCTGACGGAGACAAGTAGCCGGCAGCAGCCATGACCGCCGAGTACGCGAGGGCCCTGGGTAGATCGCCAGGGCCCTTCTCTTATGTGTGCTCGCGGGCGCCAAGATCTGGCGAAGGGAGGATTGCGAATGGCCACCGAGGGAGCAGCAGCAGCCGCAAGCGCTGACGCTCTGGCTACGGCCTTGGCCCAGTTCGACGCCGCGGCCGAGGCCTTGAACCTAGATGACGGCCTGCGTCAAGTCTTGCGCTCCTGCAAGCGGGAGCTTTCGGTTCACTTCCCGGTGCAGATGGACGATGGCAGCATACGGGTCTTTCACGGCTACCGAGTCCAGCACAACCTGGCCCGTGGCCCCGCCAAGGGCGGCATCCGCTACCACCCGGGCGTCTCCCTGGACGAGGTGCGGGCCCTGGCCATGTGGATGACTTGGAAATGCGCCGTGGCCAACCTCCCCTACGGCGGCGCCAAGGGCGGCGTCGTGGTCAACCCCAAAGAGCTCTCCCTGTCAGAGCTGGAAAACCTCACCCGCCGCTATGCCACGGAGATCAGCATCATCATCGGCCCAGAGGAAGACATACCGGCCCCCGACATGGGCACGGACGGCCGGATCATGGCCTGGATCATGGACACCATTAGCATGCATCGGGGCCACACCACGGCGGGCGTCGTCACTGGCAAGCCCGTCAGCGTGGGAGGCACCCTCGGCAGGGTGGAGGCCACAGGCCGGGGACTTCAGTACATCGTGCTGGAGGTGGCCAAAGACTGGGGCGTACAGGTGGAGGGAGCGACGGTGGCGGTACAGGGCTTCGGAAACGTGGGTGCCGTGGCGGCCAGGCTCTTGGCCCAACAGGGCGCGAAGGTCGTGGCCGTCAGTGACTCTTCGGGCGGCGTCTATAATGGCGCCGGGCTCGATGTCCATCGACTTGCCCGCCTCAAGGAAGAGGGAGGGCGCCTAAGCAGCTACCCCGGCGCGGATCCTATCAGCAACGAGGAGCTCCTCTCCCTGAAGGTCGACTTTCTCCTCCCGTGCGCCATGGAAGACCAGATCACCGGTGCCAACGCCCGTGCCGTCCGCGCCCGCTTCATCGTCGAAGGCGCCAACGGGCCAACGACCCCCGAGGCGGACGCCATCCTCCACGATAACGGCACCGTCGTCGTGCCGGATATCGTCGCCAACGCCGGGGGCGTCATCGTCTCGTACTTCGAGTGGGTTCAAGACCTTCAGGCCTTCTTCTGGGAGGAACATGAGGTAAACGAACGATTGCAGCGCATCATCACCCGGGCCTACCGCGACGTCGCTAGCCTGGCCAGGGAGCAGAAGGCGACCCTGCGGGAAGCTGCCATGCGCTTGGGCGTCAGCCGGGTGGTGGAGGCAACCCAGATGCGCGGCATTTACCCATAGCTGCGCCCCTACACCGCGGCCCTTGGCCCGTGCTAGACTCGCCTAGCGTAAGACCCTGCTACCCGCGATGGAGGCGCCATGATACCCGAAGGCTGGCTGAGACCTGGCGGCACATTGCTGGAGTTCAGCGCTGACTGGACTCCGATCTTCGCCGACCCTGACCGGCGTTACACCTGCCTAAAGGAGATCGTCTCTTGGCGGCCGTGCGACTCCGGCGCCGAGATCGAGGTCAGCACCGAGGCGGCGGGCCGCGCTTGCGTTCGCATCTCTTTCGTGACCCCCCACGTCTTCCGTTTCCAGGCCTGGCTCGAAGAGGAACCCCCGGAGTCCTCGCCCATGCTGGTGGAGGGCGCCCACCGGCAGCATCCGGCGGCCTTGTCCGAGGAGCCACCGGCCCTTGTGTTGGATTCCGGCGCGCTACGGGTGC
>DAOUAG010000295.1:0-3227 GCA_034433815.1 Dehalococcoidia bacterium
GTCTGGTTCAACGTAGGGATCGAGGAACACCCCCAGTGCTCTGCCTGCTTCATCCTAAGCATCGAGGACTCCATAGACTCCATCCTGGATTGGTACAAGACGGAAGGCCGCATCTTCAAAGGCGGCTCCGGTTCCGGCATCAACCTCTCCAAGCTCCGAAGCTCCAAGGAGCACGTGTCGGCCGGCGGCCTAGCCTCCGGCCCCGTCTCCTTCATGCGGGGGGCAGACGCCGTGGCCGGCACCATCAAGTCGGGCGGCAAGACCCGTCGGGCCGCCAAGATGGTCATCCTGAACATCGACCACCCAGACATCGAGGAGTTCATCTGGTGCAAGGCCAAGGAGGAGCGAAAGGCCTACGCCCTGGGCGAGGCCGGGTACGACGTATCCCTGGATGGCGACGCCTGGATTAGCGTCCAGTACCAGAACGCTAATAACTCCGTCCGCGTAACCGACGACTTCATGCGGGCCGTCATCACCGGTGGCAAGTGGCACACCCGCTACGTCACCACCGGCCAAGTGGCCCAGGAGTACGACGCCCGCGACCTCATGCGCCAGATCGCCCAGGCCGCGTGGGAGTGCGCAGACCCCGGCATCCAGTACCACACCACCATCAACGACTGGCACACCTGCCCGAACAGCGGCCCCATCACCGCCTCCAACCCTTGCTCCGAGTACATGCACCTGGACGACAGCGCCTGCAACCTGGCCTCTATCAATCTCCTCAAGTTCTTGGACGATGATGGGCGCTTCGACGTCCACGCCTACAAGCACACCATTGCCCTGAGCATCCTGGCCCAGGAGATCATCGTCTCCAACTCCTCATACCCTACCGAGAAGATCGCCCGCAACGCGGTGGATTTCAGGCAGTTGGGCCTGGGCTTCTCCAATCTCGGGGCTCTTCTCATGTCCCTGGGCATCCCCTACGACTCTGAGGCCGGCCGCTCCTGGGCAGCTGCCCTCAGTTCCATCATGACCGGCCACGCTTACGCCACGTCTGCCGCCATCGCCGCCCGCATGGGGCCCTTCGCCGGTTTCGAGGCCAACCGCGAGCCCATGTTGCGGGTGATCGAGAAGCACCGCACCGCCGCCCAGGCCATCGCTCCAACGCCTTCCTTGGACCCCGGGCTCCTCCAGGCCGCGAGGGACGTATGGGACACGGCGCTGGAGCTGGGCCGCCAGTACGGATACCGGAACGCCCAGACCACCGTCATCGCCCCCACCGGCACCATCAGCTTCATGATGGACTGTGACACCACGGGCATCGAGCCGGACATCGCCCTGGTCAAGTACAAGACCCTGGTAGGCGGCGGCGTCATGAAGATCGTCAACAACACCGTGCCCAGGGCGCTGCGCCGGCTGGGCTACAGCGAGGACCAGATAAGGGAGATCGTCTCCTACGTCGACGCCAACGGCACCATCGAAGGCGCGCCGCAACTGCGGGAAGAACACCTCCCCGTTTTCGACTGCGCCTTCCGGGCCCAGAACGGCACCCGCACCATCCACTGGATGGGGCACATCAAGATGATGGGCGCTGTGCAGCCCTTCATCTCCGGCGCCATCTCCAAGACGGTGAATCTGCCCGAGGACGCCACCGTGGACGACGTCGAGCAGGCCTACATCGAAGGCTGGAAGCACGGCCTGAAGGCCCTGGCCATCTACCGCGACGGCTCCAAACGCGCCCAGGTCCTCACCACCAAGAAGGGACAACGGGAAAACCGCGCCGCACTCGGGGACAAAGCGGCCGAGGCGCCCCGCCCCGTGCGCCGGCGCTTGCCGCCTACCCGGGCCTCGGTGACCCACAAGTTCTCCATCGAGGGCCACGAAGGATACATCACCGTCGGCCTCTACGAGGACGGGGCCCCCGGCGAGATCTGGCTGACCATGGCCAAGGAGGGCAGCACCCTCTCCGGGATGATGGACGCCTTCGCCACCTCCATCTCGCTGGCCCTCCAGTACGGCGTGCCTTTGCGGGACCTGGTGAACAAGTTCTCCCACATGAGGTTCGAGCCGTCAGGGCGCACCGAGAACCCGGAGATCCCCGTGGCCAACTCCATCGTGGACTATATCTTCCGGTGGCTGGCCTCCCAGTTCATGAGCGAGGAGGAGAAGGAAGGGTTCGGTATTCTCTCGCCGGCCGTAAAGGCCAAGCTCATGGCCCAGGAGTACGGCCCCAAGGCCAACGGGAGCGGCGCCCCCGCCAACACCACCCAGACCGACGCGCCGCCCTGCGCCAACTGCGGCTGGATCATGACCCGCGCCGGAGCCTGCTACCGGTGCGATAACTGCGGCACCACCACCGGCTGCGGCTAGCCTTCCCGGTGCGCCGGT
Organism: Dehalococcoidia bacterium; assembly: GCA_034433815.1. GTDB lineage: Bacteria > Chloroflexota > Dehalococcoidia > SM23-28-2 > RBG-16-64-32 > DAOUAG01. The sequence goes on from DAOUAG010000295.1 coordinate 2,329, forward strand.
ACCCCAGGGGCGGCCAACTGGCCGCCCCTGCGGGTCTTGCCGCAATGCCCTCGCTCTATCGCGCCGCACCCGCCATTTTCCTGATTTTTTACGCCGCTGCGGCTAACTAACGTAACTGTTCTTCTCTCGACCGCGTCTTGCAAAGCGAGTCACGAACTTCGCCGGGGATAAAGGCAGAGGGCGGTGCCACCGAGGGTATGAAAATCAGAAGGAAAGGCGCTCCTAAGTCGCAGCCTGCGCACCTGCACGGGGGCCAGGACAGACCGCGTTTCTCCCGCAGACCCACTGTGCGGGGGCTCCTCATGCTGGGCTTCGGCCTGATGTTCATCGTGCTGCTGGCCGTGGTGACGGGGGCCGCCATCATGATCAAGAAGCACCGCTCGGACGTGGCCCAGATGGAGAACCTCAGCAACTCCGCGGCCACCATCCAAAACGCCCGCACGGAGGCGGCCAACGCGGCCCTACTGATCCAACGCTACATCATCTCCGGCGACGAGACCGGCGTTCCCGACATCGTTACCAGCACAGCAGAGGCCGTGCAAGGGCTGCACAAGGCCGAGGCCCAGCAGATCGCCGAGGGCGACCTGGAGCAGGCGGCCATCATCGGCGATATCGCTAAGAACGGCGACCTCCTGGCGGCAGCGGTGGACCAAATGATCACTCTGCGCCGCGAGGGCAACGTGGATCAGGCCTCGGCCATCCTGGAGACCATCGTCCCTCAGTTCCGGGCGTTCCGGCGGGCGTTGGGCGCCGCCGCGGACCACGAGCTCGACCAGGTCTCCCAGCATCGGGACGCAGCCAACCGTTCGGGCGATATGGCCTTCTGGCTCCTGGTCGGCTCCGGCCTCGCAGGCGGCATCATCGCCCTCCTGGCCGGCAGCCTCATCGCGCGGAGCATC
>DAOUAG010000296.1:0-7123 GCA_034433815.1 Dehalococcoidia bacterium
AGTTCGCTGTACGCCCTGTGCAGGTTGCCCACCAGGCGCTCGCTGTCCAATAGGCCAGCAAAGCGGCCTAGGTCGGTCTGGCGGGCCACCTCCAGGGGTGGCAGGCCAGCCTCGAACCCTCGCTTCGCGACGTCCTGCACGAAGCGCAGGTAGTCTGCCACCTCAGTGATGACCTCCGGGCCGCAGACGGGGCCATGGCCCGGTACGATGGTCTCGATGTCCAGTGCCTGGAGACGCTCTAGCGCCTTCAACCACCCGGCGATGGAGCCCATCATGGCGAAGGGCGTCCCCTGGTGGAAGATGATATCGCCGGCGTACAGCACCTTCCGCTCCGGTATCCAAGCCACGATGTCGTTGGTGGTGTGCGCCGGCCCCACGAAGATCAGTTCGACCCTCAGGTCATCGACATAGACGTTCAGCCGGTCCTCGAAGGTCACGAAGGGCGGGGCCACGCGAATTTCTCCCCACTCTACGCCGGGGAAGATGCCTGTGGTAGTCGTCCCCGCAGCCAGCACCTCCGCCCGGCAACGCTCGTGCCCGATGATGGTGGCCACCGGCAGGAACAGCCAGTTGCCGTGGGTGTGGTCTCCGTGGTGGTGAGTGTTCACCAGGGTCCTTAGGGGCCGATCTCCTGCCACGCCCCGAATAGCTTCCTGGAACCAGCGCGAGCGGCGCTCAGTGAAGCACGTGTCGATGACCAGAACGCCATCGCTGCCCACGATGAAGCCGGTGTTGTTCAACCCCCAGGAGCCGTCCAGTTGGACGTACGCAAAGAGCCCCGAGCTCACCTCTTCCACCTTCGGCGGGGGGATGTCGGCGTGCTCTTCCACGTGCGCAGTGCTCATATCAGACCTCCCGTCTTGGGCCGATGCCCCTCACAGTTTGACGAACCGGTTGCGCAACACGCCGAGACCCTCCACCTCCAGCTCGATGACGTCGCCCGGCTTGGGGAAGCGCCGCAGCTCCAGGCCGCAGCCGGTGCCGACGGTGCCGGAGCCTATCACATCGCCGACGTGCAGGGTCTCGCCCTGGGAGATGTAGCTAACGATGGTGGCGAAGTCGTGATACATGGCGTTGGTGAGACCCCGGCTCCACTCTTCGCCATTGACCCGGGCGATCATCACGTGTCCGTCCCGAGGGTCCCATTCGTCTGCCGTCACCAGGTACGGGCCAAGGATGTTTCCGCCGTCCATGTCCTTGCCCTTGGCCGGCCCCAACATGCAGGACATCTCCTTCATCTGGATGTCCCGGGCCGAGACATCGTTGAAGACCATGTAGCCGGCGATATAGTCCCAGGCCTCCTCTTTGGGGATATCGACCCCCTCGCGTCCGATAACGGCGGCGAACTCGAGCTCATAGTCCAGGACGTTGGTGTAGGACGGCCAAACCACGTCATCGCCGCTAGCAGCCACCGTGTCCGGGTTGCCCTTGTAGTAGATGGGGATCTCGTACCAGGCGGGCGGGATCGGCCGGTCCGGCATGGAGTTTTTGACGTGCTCCTCGAAGGCCAAACAGTCGCGGATGGAGTTGGGGCGCGGCAGAGGCGCCAGGAGGCGCACCTCGGCAGGGTCGAAGACGATGCGCTCACCCTCTGGCCCGGAGGTCGACGGGTCATCGGCCCTGTCCCCCAGGTGGGCCAGAGCCTCATCGGCCGCCTGGCGGGCCCACCGGCCGTTTGCCAGAAACGCCATCATGTCGGGTGGGAGCAAAGCGTCGGCTAGTTCGTATGCCGCAGGGTGGCCCTCCCGCTCGGTCAGAGCCAGCGCGTAGGCGAAGTTGAGATCGACGATGTGCCCCCGTGGCGTAAGGGCGCCGATGCGCTCCATGACACCGAAGCGGCTGCCAGCCCGGAAGGTACATAGCTTCATGGCTCACCTCCTGCCACTACTCTGGCCGTAGATTAGCACGGATAAGAGGGCCGATTCCTCATCAGCCCACAGCTCCCCTATACTGACCGGTGATGGGTAGTAGCGCCAGCGCCCCGGAAACCCTGACGGAAGCCATCCGCCAGTTCAACCAGTGGCGGTTTTACGATTGCCACGAGACCTTGGAGGACCTCTGGCGAGAGAGCGGAGGCAAGGCGCCCGGCGCCCCGGCGGCGGCCGGCTTCTACCACGGGTTGATCAAGCTGGCGGCCGGTTTCCACCACCTGTTGCGCGGCAATTACACGGGCGCCGTGTCCCTTCTTGCCGCCGGTACAGAGCTCCTTGCCCGCTACGAGCCGTACTCCGAGGGGCTGGACGTACAGCGCCTCGTTGGGGAGACTCGGGCCTGTCTAGCGCGGATCCGTGAGCTGGGGCCCGCGCGCCTGGCAGAACTGGATCGGGCCCTCATCCCCCGCATCCACCCGGCGTCCGAGGCCCGAACCGGCGCCGCGACCGGCAGGCGATTTGAGTAAGGAGATACGGATGGCGGCGGACGATCTGAGTGAAGGGTTCGTGCAGGCCAACGGTATCAGGCTGCACTATGTGCAGTGGGGGGACGACTCGGCGCCGCCCCTGGTGATGGCCCACGCCAACGGATTCTTGGCCCGCCTCTGGGAGCCGGTGGCCTCACGGCTGGCGACCCGCTACCGGGTCATCGCCTACGATCTGCGAGGACAGGGCGACAGCGATAAGCCGCCCACCGGCTACCACTGGCGAACGCTGGTGGATGACCTATGGGGACTGCTGGACGCCTTCGGGCTCCGCGGCATCCCCCTGATCGGCCACTCCTCGGGAGGCGCGGCGGCGGCTTGTCTGGCGGCAGAGCGCCCGGAGTACGCCTCCGCTCTATGCCTCATCGAACCCATCATCCAGCCACCGGAGTTCGCGGCTTCTCCTGGCCCCAGGCAGGCGATGGCCGCAGCCGCCCGCAAGCGGCGCCAGGTCTGGGACAGTCCCCACGCCCTCGTCGAAACCTATCGCCGCCGGCCAACCTTCGCGGGTTGGCGAGAGGATGTGCTGCGGCTATATGCCGAGCATGGCCTCTTCCGGCGCGAAGACGGCCACTACCAGCTGAAATGCTCCGGCGAAATAGAGGCGCAGGTCTTCGAAAACAGCGCCTCGCTGGACATCTGGAGCCTCGTGCCGGCCATCCGTTGCCCCACGCTAGTCATGCGAGGCGAATCCACGGACCCTTTCATGTCATCTATGTTCCAGCAGGTGGCCGAACGCATCCCGGGGGCCCAGCTGGTTACGATCCGAGGAGCTGGGCACCTGGCCCCCATGGAGCAGCCGGATGCGGTCGCCGACGAGATCTGGCGCTTTCTCTCGGACATCCCGCCAGTCGATCGCAAGGAGGGGTAAGCCAGAATGGTTGAGGCCCTCATTCGGGTGAAGCGGCTGCGGCCAGACGCCCGCATGCCCCAGAAGGCGACCGAGGGCTCCACCGGGTTTGATCTGTTTGCCTGCCTGGAGGAGCCATCGCTAGAGGTAGGTCAACAGCCGGTGCGAATCCCTACTGGCATCGCGCTGGAGGCGCCCCCGGGGTACGACGTACAGGTGCGGCCGCGGTCCGGCCTGTCGGCACAGGGCGTCATGGCAACCTTCGGCACCATCGACAGCGATTATCGCGGGGAGATCCTGGTGACTATGTACGTGCTACCGTACCGCGGGTCCTACACCGTGCACCACGGGGACCGCATCGCCCAGCTAGTAGTGAGCCGCGCGGCCGAGGTGGCTCTGGAAGAGGCGTCGGAGCTTAGCGCCACGCTTCGTGATTCCGGCGGCCACGGCTCTACGGGCCGCTAGCCTTTCCGGCGGCTGCTGTGCCACCCGGCTTCCTACCCCCTTCAGCCTGAGCTTATCGAAGGCCGCCCTGAGATGTCCCGAAGGGTGAGCGGAGCTCAGCCGGGGCGCTCATGCTTCGAGGGCCTCAGCATGAGCGGGGCGTGCAGGTTGGGAGGCCCCCCTACGTGAGTCCCCAGGCCCCGCCGCCTGGGGACTCCAGCGTCAGGCGGTCTCCCGGCTGCACCTTCAGTTCGATCTTGGAGGGGAGAGTCTCCGCCCCGCCGGCGCCTGCTCTTCTCAGAATGTTTCGTCCGGGGGCGCCCGGCTCGCCGCCGGCTAGACCCCATGGCGCCAGGCGGCGACGCTCCGTGATGAGGGTCACGGTGGCCGGAGCCAGAAACTCCCAAGTGCGAAGGATGCCGTCTCCGCCCTTATGACGCCCTTGCCCGCCGGAGCCGCGCCGTATGCCGTACTCGGTGATGCGCAGAGGGTAGGCCATTTCCAAGGCCTCGACGGGGGTATTCATGGTGTTCGTCATATGGGTCTGAACCGCGTCGAGACCTGGCCCCTTTGGCCCTGCGCCAGCGCCGCCGCCGACCGTCTCGTAGTAGGTAAAGGCGGCGCCAGTGGATGGGTCGTGCCCGCCCATGGCGACGTTGTTCATGGTACCTGCGCTGGCTGCCGGGATGATGCTGGGTAGCGCCTGCGCCAGGGCCCCCAAGATGCAGTCGACGATTCGTTGCGACGTCTCGACGTTCCCGGCTGCCACCGCACGGGGCGGGCTGGCGTTGACGACGCTGGCCTCGGGTAGCTCGAACGTGATGGGCCGGAAGCAACCTTCATTTGCAGGCACCATCGCGCCGCCCTCCGTGGCCTCCAGGAGGCAACGGGCGGCATAATAGACGGCCGAGCGGGTGACGGAGGCTACGGCGTTGATGGAGGACGGGCGCTCCGGGGCCGACCCCGTGAAGTCGCAGTGCAGTGTGCCGTCCCGGGCCAGAATGCGCACTCGAATGGGCACGGGCTCTGGGCTGAGGCCGTCGTCGTCCAGAAAGTCCTCGAAGCTATACTCACCGTCTGGAATCGCCCTGAGGGCCGCCCGCATCATGCGTTCGGCGTAGTCCATCAGGGCGGCGCTGAGGCGGCGCCAGCGGGCAAACCCGAGGCGCCGTACGATCTCCCCGAGGCGTCTCACGCCCGTGTGCTGGGCGGCCAGTTGGGCGTCCAGATCGCCCTGACGCTCCGATGGAGCCCGCATGTTGCGCAGGAGGAGGTCGAGAACCCCGCGGTTCAGCCTTCCACGCTCGTAGAGCTTTACTGGCGGTATGATGAGCCCCTCTTGAACCAGCTCCTCGGCCAGCGGCATCGAACCGGGGCTCATGCCGCCGACATCAGCGTGGTGGGCTCTCGAAGCCACGAATCCAACGAGTTTTCGGCCTAAGAAGGCTGGCGAGACCATGGTGATGTCGGGCAGATGGGTGCCTCCAAGGTAGGGGTCGTTCAGGATCACGGTGTCGCCCGGTGCGAACGGCGCCAGGGGGAGGGTGGCCTGAACGGCGGCAGGCATTGCCCCTAGGTGCACCGGGATGTGGGCTGCCTGAGCGACCAGGCGGCCGGCCGGGTCGAAGACGGCGCACGAATAGTCCCGCCGCTCCTTGATGTTAGGCGAATGGGCCGTGCGACCCAGGGTCACGCCCATCTCCTCGGCGACGGACGAGAAGAGGGCCGCCGCGATGCTGAGTTCGGCGGGGTCCCATCTAGGCATGGGCGCCTCGGCTGAGGATCAGGTTGCCCCAGGGGTCGATGGTACCTCGCCATCCAGGCGGGACGACCGTTGTGGAGTCCATCTGAACGACGATGGCCGGTCCGGTCAGTTCGGCGCCTGTCGGCAGCGTGTCTCTCACATATACCGGCGTGGGGACGGCCCTTCCATCGAACCAGACATCGCGCCGGGCGGCCGCCGCCTGGCCTGGAGACAAACTGGGGGCGGATGCAGGTGCTACGGGCAGGCCGGGACCAGGCAAGGTCAGCCGCAGCCGCAGGTCTACCACCTCGACGGGCCGGTCTGGGGCGGCGTGTCCATAGCGCTCACGGTGAGCCGCGTGGAAAGCCGGCAGAAAAGAATCCGGCGCCAAGGATCCGGCGGCTACCGGCAACTCGTAGGACTGCCCGACGTAGCGCATCTCTAGGATCGTCTGGGCCGAAAGTCCCTTCGTCTCAAAGCCTTCGAGTTCCAGCTCTGAGCAGCCGCGGGAGAGGAGGGCCGAGCGTAGGCTCGCCAACTGACCGATCTCTGCCTCGCCGGGCAGTCCGTCCAGCCGCAGGTGGGCGGGCGCCCGCAGCTCCTTGATGACGGGTGCGACCGCCATGCCGAGGGCAGAGAGGACCCCGGGGTGCGGCGGCACGATGACCCGCGGGATGCCTAGGGCCTCCGCCAGCTCGCAGGCATGGAGGGGCCCGGCGCCGCCGTAAGCCACCAGGGTGAAGAGGCGGGGATCGTGGCCCCGCTCGACCGAGACCATTCGCAAGGCGCGCTCCATGTTGGCGTTCGCCACCCTGAGCACCGCCGCGGCTGCTTGCCGCGCATCGCCTCCAAATGGGCCCGCCAAGCGCCGCAATGCTGCCTCCGATGCCTGCGGGTGCAGGGGCATGCGTCCGCCGAGGAAGTGCTCGGCCTGGATGCGGCCCAGGAGTACGTGAGCATCGGTGACGGTGGCATCGAGCCCCTTGCCGTAGCAGGCGGGGCCAGGGTCGGCCCCGGCGCTCTCGGGCCCCACCACGAGGGCGCCCCCGGCGTCGATGCGGGCGATCGAGCCGCCGCCTGCGCCGACGCTTACCACGTCCAGCGCCGGACCCCGGATGGGAAGCCCCCCGACGAGCGCCTCGTCGCGCTCGAGGAGGCGTCCGGGGCACAACCCGGCGTCCGTGGACGTGCCGCCCATATCGAGGGTGATGACGTTGTCGAAGCCAGCCTGTCGGGCTAGAGCGAAGGCGCCGGCGATGCCTCCCGCTGGGCCAGAAAGGGCCGTGCGGACGGCCAGGCGCGCGGCCTCTTGGGGGCTCATGCTACCGCCGTGGGATGCCATGACCCGTAACCGCCGGATTCCACGGCGCAGCAGCCCATCCGCGAGGTGCGAGAGGTAACGCTCCATCACCGGCGCTACGTAGGCGTTGGCGACGGTGGTGCTGGTTCGCTCATATTCTCGGTGCTCCGGCAGCACCTCATAAGAGGCCGAGACCGGGATGCACCGTCGCCGGGCGGCCTCCGCTACCATGCGTTCATGGGCAGGGTTGAGAAACGAAAAGAGGAAGCAGACCGCCAGGGACTCCGCCTTGGCTCCCTGAATCTGATCCAGCAGCCGCTCCACCTCTTCGGGGGCCAGCGGCCGTAGCACCTCCCCGCGCCGGTCCAA
>DAOUAG010000297.1:0-6862 GCA_034433815.1 Dehalococcoidia bacterium
GCACCCGGAGAGGGGCTTGGTGCCACCCCTGGAGTTCATCCCTCTCGCCGAAGAGACCGGCCTCATCGTGCCCATAGGCCGCTGGGTGCTGAGGGAGGCCTGCCGCCGGACGCGGGAGTGGCAGAAGCGTCTGGGCACGGAGCCGCCCATAGGAGTGAGCGTTAACCTATCGCCCAGACAGATCGAGGACCCCAACCTCTTGGAGGACGTGACAGCGGCTGTGAGAGAATCCGGCCTCCACCCCAGGGACCTTCTCCTGGAAATCACGGAGAGCGTCCTGTTGTACGACAGCGAAACCTTGGCGGAGCGCCTGCGGCGCCTCAAAGAGCTGGGGGTGTACCTGGCGATCGACGACTTCGGCACCGGCTTCTCCTCCCTTAGCTACCTACAGCGGCTGCCTCTGGACTATTTGAAGATCGATCGATCCTTCGTGAACGAGCTGAAGGACGGGGCCGAAGCCAGCCCCCTGGCGGGCACCATCGTGGCCCTCGCCCGGTCGCTGGGCCTGAAGGTGATCGCCGAGGGCGTAGAGTCGTCGGAGCAGCACCGGCGACTGCGGGCCATGGGCTGCGACATGGCCCAGGGCTTCCTGTATGCCCGGCCCCTGCCGCCCGAGGAGCTAGAGGCTTGGCTGCGGCAATACTCCGCCCAGAAGGCGGCGGCCAGGGTCGCGGAGGTCTAAGGCTCGCCCCTTCCCGCTCACCATTAGGTCACTGGAAGGGCGAGCGTGATGTACGGCCGGCGTCAGCCGGATGCTATACTGGGCAGCGTCGGCCAGGACGGCGCCAATGGGTTGAAGCAGGCAGAAACGGTGGAGAGCCCAACGACGGTCCCAGACTGGGTCATGAACCTCATACGGGACTTCCAGGATAAGATCACGGCCGGCCTCTACGAAGGCGTTTACAGCCTGGAAGGGCAACCGCTGAGGGACGTGATGGAACGCCAGGCCCATGCCTGCGGAGCGGCGTACCTCCAGCTCTACGGCCTGCCAGAGGAGATGGAGCTGGACGAATTCCTGGCGCGCATCCGCTATACAGGCCCCAGCCAGATCGATATCCGGCGCGACGGCGATGTTATCGACTGGGTTGAGCTGCACCCCGATGGCTGCGTTTGCCCATTGGTCAAGCGGGGGGTCATACGCCTGGACAAGAAGCTGTGCATCTGCGGCGCTGCCTGGGTCCGCTACCTGTTCCAGCAGGTAGCCAAGACCCCGGCAGAGGTGGAGATCATGGAGACCATCGCTTCAGGGGCGGAGAACTGCCACTTCCGTATACGCCTGTTGGGCGGCCCTCCGGCCGAGGGTCCTCAGACTCCAGCGTAGGAGTGCAGGCCGGCGACCCAAAGGTTGACCGCGAAGTAGGTGAAGAGCACGGCCGCAAAGCCGATGACCAGAACGACGGCTGACCTCGTGCCCGCCCAGCCGCGGAGCCCCCTGGTGTGGAGGTAGATGCCGTAGATGAGCCAGGTCACCAGGGCAGAGGTCTCTTTGGGGTCCCACCCCCAGTAGCGTCCCCAGGCCGAGTTGGCCCAGTAAGCGCCGAGGGCGATGCCCAGGGCCAGCAGGGGGAAGCCCACCATCACGGACTTGTAGGCCACCTCGTCCAGGGCCCGAGCCTTGGGAAGGCGGGCGAACCGGTTCTTCGGCCCCCCCTGGACCAAGTAGAGCACGGCGGCGCCGAAGGATACGCTGAGGGCGCCGTAGGCCAGGACCATGGCCGCGACATGGACGGCCAGGAGGTCGGCGTTCTGGAGGGCAGGCACGAGGGGCTCGATGTCGGCCGGGAAGAAGAGGGCGGTTATCACTAGCATGGCCAGGATCACGGGCATGATCATGGCCCCCAGAGCCCGTGTGGCGCGCCCCCTCCAGTAGGCCCTCTCGAAGATCGCGTAGAAGACGCTGACGCCGGCGGCAAAGGCCACGGTGAACTCGTACATGTTGGACCAGGGGGCGTAGCCGGCGGCCTGCCAGCGGGCGGCGACGGAGACGAGCAGCGCAGCCACGGTGCCCCAGGCCAGCATGCTGCCCAGGCGTCCGGCAAGGCCGCGCCAGGGGGCGTCTGCCGCTTCGACGGAAGTCACCACGGGCCCAGGGCCGGCCTCGGTGGCCAGACGGCGCGTCACCAGGCGAACGCCCACGATGTGGCCCCAATAGGCCAGGGTGGCCGCCGCCGACGTGACTAGGGCCACCCAGAATGCGCCTTGCGACACCGCCTCCATGTTAGCTCCAGGTGATGCGGCGGAAAGCCTCGGCCAGGGGGAAGCCGGCCTGTTTGCCGGCCTCTTCCAGGCGGCCGCGCAGACGCTTCCGCAGCTCCCGCAAGGGCGCCTGGCCTAACTGGCTGCGGTGCTTTCGAAGGGCCTTCATCTTCTTGTCGAAAAACTCCGTCACATCCACATAGTAGTCTGGGTCGGAGGTGCCCACAAGGAGGACCTCCTGGACGCGGTGGACCTCGAGCCCTGCCGCTAGGTGTTCCGGGTAAGCGAGAGGGCTCCGGGCGAGGGGATAGACTGCGTCCAGGGCGGCCTGGCCGGTGATGCGGTGATCGCGGTGGGTGAAGGACCGGCGGAAGGGGTCCCAGGTTATCACGGTATCCGGCTTGAGGCGCCTGATCTCCCGCACGATCTGGCCCCGCAGATCAGGCGTGTCCTCCAGAAAGCCATCGGGATGGCGCAGGAAGGTGCAGCCCTTGACCCCGAGGACCTTGGCCGCGGCCCGCTGCTCGCGTTCCCTTATAGCCGCCAGCTCCTGGCGGGTGAGCCGGCCGTCGTGGCTGCCCATATCGCCGCTGGTGGTCAAGAGATAAAAGACCTCCCAGCCATCGGCGCAGAGGCGGGCGATGGTGCCTCCGGCGGTGAACTCAGCGTCGTCAGGGTGGGCCACGATGACGAGGGCCCGGCGTGAAGTCTCCGTCACGGCCCCTAGGCTACGTGGGCGCCCACGGTTACGCCGCGGTACTGCGAGACCAGCTCGTGGTAGACGTCCTCTACGCGCGCCGCCACTGCTGGCCACTGGAAGCGCAGGGCGTGGTTCCTGGCCTCGTGCCCGAGGCTGCGCCGCAGGTGCTCGTTCCGGAGCAGGAGCTCCAAGCGCTCGGCGAAGGGCTCCGGGCAGCGCCAGGGGGCCAGGTAGCCGGTACGGCCGTCCTGGACGGTCTCCTTGAGGCCGCCCACGCGGGAGGCGACGACGGGCACGGCGCAGGCCATGGCCTCCACGGCCACCAGGCCGAAGCTTTCGTAGTAGGAGGGCACCGCGCAGACGTCGGCGGCGCTGTAATAGAGGGGGAGCTCCTCATGGGGGACGGCATCCCGGAAGGTCACCCTTGGGGCGATGCCCAGGCGGCGGGCCAGGGAGCGCAACGCAGCCTTGCGCTTTGCGTCCTTCCTATCTCCCCCCACGATGAGCAGCCGGTACGGGGTCTCGATGGAGGCAGCGGCTCGCAGGAGGACATCGATGCCCTTCAACGGCTCGATGCGGCCGACGAAGAGGATGAGGGGTTCGCAGGGATTCAACCCCAGGGCCCGGCGGGCGCGCGCCCGGCCCAGAGGCCGGAAACGCTGGAGGTCGACTCCACCCGGAATGGTGGTGATGCGCCGCGCGGGGACGCCGTAGAGCTCCATCAGGATCTGCCGTTCGCCCTCGCCTGCGCAGATGATCCGGTCGGCGGAACGCGCTATGGCCCGCTCACCGTGGACTCGGTAGGGGGGCTCGTTCTCCTGCGGATGGTGACGGTTCTTGGCTTCCCCCAAAGTGTGGAACATGACGACGTGGGGCACGCCCCAGCGCTCCTTCAGCGCCTCGCCAACGCGGCCGGAGAGCCAGTAGTGGCTATGGATGAGGTCGTACTGGCTCCCTTCTCTCCGCTGGAACTCCAGGACGCCGTCCCGGAAGCGGGGAAGGTAGCGGCGCAGCTCCCCTTTTTCGGTCCTGGGGCCCCCGGCATCTATATGAATTACCCGCGTGCGGCCGTCCATCCTGATGACGGTGGGGGCGTCCGGATCGAGACGGCGGGTAAAGATATCGATGCTGTGGGCGCGGTAGGCGAGCTGGCGGCTGAGCTCGCGGATGTACACGTTCATGCCCCCGCTATCACGGGTGCCTGGCTGGGCCAGGGGCGAGGTGTGGACGGAGATGACGGCTATCTTACACATGCAGTGATGATACGTTTCTCAGGGGCTTTTCGTTCTCTGTATCAGGCAGCGGTAAACCCTAAAGTCGCGGGCGCCCAGGTCGTACTTGTAGGGCTCGGCGCCCCGCAGGAAGTCGAACCGCTTGTAGCCCAGTTGGATGGCCCTTTCTAGTGCCAGCGCCTTGGAGAGAAGCCCCACGGAAAGGCCGGCATAAGCAGGATCGTAGCCACTATTATACAGAAGAAGTTCGTCCTCAGTGCGGAAGCAGACGACGGCAGCTACCCGGCGGCCCCCCAAACAGAGGAAGGTCATCTCGGCCATGCCCTCGCGGGCCAGGGCTGGTACGAGGCTCCGGAAGAAGGCCTCCATCTGGGGCGTCATAAAGGCCGCCTTCTCCGCCCTGGAGGCGACGTGCATGCGGATGAAATCGTCCATGGCGGCGGAGATGCCCTGAGGGTCGTTGATAACCTCCAGACTCACCTCGCCGCCCTGCGGCAGCTTGCGCAGCTTGCGTCTCAGCTCGTGGCGATCCTTCTTGTCCAGACGCTGGAAGTACTCCTCTACGCTGGCCGGCAGATCGAGCTGGGGGCAAACGTCCTCCACCTCCTGTTGGAGGGAAAGGCCCATTTCCCGGCAGATGTCGGGCAGCGCCTCCAGCGTGGGCGAGTCCTCCGGCAGGGCCCAGAGGACTATCTCGCTCCAGGGTTCCTCGCCGAGGCTGCGAAGAAGAGCGGCGACGAGGGGAGCGCGGTCTCCCCGCGCGGCGCAGATGTCCATGTAGTCGCAGATCTGGGTGTCGCCGGCGAAGGTGAGGCGGGAGCCCTCCCGCATGAGGGGGGCGACGGCCAAGAGCTTGCCCCCATCCCTGGCGGCCAACAAGAGAAGTTCGCGGCCGCCTCCGAAGTGTTGCCACCAGGTGCGCAGCCAGATGGGATGGGCGAAGGCGCAGCGCAGAGAGGCGCCGGGGAGGAGGTCTCGCCACTCGGCCTCCAGGGCATCGAGGTCTTCGCGCCGGATCTCCAGGGTCACAACCGGCTCCTCTCCTCCAGCGCGGCCACAGATACCGGGCTCACCGGCCTTGCACCAGGGTGAGGAACTCGGAACGGGTGACGCCGCGCCGGCGGAAGCCCCCGCGGATGGCAGAAGTGATCATGATGGTGCCTGGCTTCTGCACGCCGCGCATGGTCATGCAGAGGTGCTCGGCCTCTATCACCACGGCAACGCCATCCGGGGCCAGGCCCTCCATGATGGTATCGGCGATCTGGCTGGTGAGACGCTCTTGCATCTGGGGCCTGCGGGCCAGGATGTCGATGGCCCGGGCGATCTTGCTGACCCCTACGATGCGGCCGTCGGGCACGTAGCCCACGTGGGCCTGGCCGTGGAAGGGCAAGAAATGGTGCTCGCAGAGGGAGTAGAAGGGTATGTTCTTGAGGATGACCATCTCCTTGTGGTCTTCGGCGAAGCCGGTGGCCAGAACCTGGCGCGGGTCCTGGGCCAGACCGGAGAAGAGCTCAGCGTACATCTCGGCGATGCGCCGGGGCGTCTCCCGCAGCCCTTCGCGCGCGCCGTCCTCGCCAATGGCGGCTATGATCTCGCGCACGGCGGCGGCGATGCGTTCCTGGTCGATTCCGGCTGGGCTGGCGATCGGCTTCATCGGGGCAGATGGGGCTGGTGGGCGGGCACGCCCTTCCTCCGGCGTGCGAACGGTATTTTATCACGCCACGGGCGGGCCATGAAAGCGAACGCGCTTGGTGAACGCTCGCAGCCTCTGGCCGCCGCGAGCGCCGTCTCCGGCTGGCGTGCCGGTTCTCAGCCTGCAGCCTGAAAGTAGCCGTCCACGAAGAGATCGACGGCGATGGCCAACATCGCGCTGCTGATGAGCAAGTGCCGCCGGGACGAGGCCCAGTCCCGGCCCTCGTAAAGGCGGAGGCCGGCCACCACAACTCCGGCCACCACGATTCCCAAATGGGTCAGATAGATGCCGCTGCCGGGCGGGCCGCTGAGATGATAGACGCCCGTCTCCAACGAGGCGAAGAGCAAGCCCGGGACGATGAAGGCGTCGGCCACCCTCCGCGCCAAGAAGCCGAAGCGTACCCGGGCTTCGGCTACCCCGCCGATGGCTAGGGGGACGCCCATGGCGAAGTGCGCCAGCCTGGCTTGGGGCTCGACGACGGTCACCACCATCATGCCGAGGCCAAGGCCGACAAGGGCGGCGGGCACAATGAGTCCCCGGGGCGACCCGAAATACCACAGTGCAGGGTCACGGCTCTCCATGAACATCACCGCGCTGAGGAACAGGAAACCGGCTCCGAAGATGCTGTGGGAGACCGAAGGAGGAATGAAGGGCTGGCCAGTGTATATGTGAAGAAAGGGGCCCGGCTGGGCCAGTTCCAGGGGGACCACTGCATCTACCTCAGGCAGGCCGCGGCGGCGGCAGCCATCCTTTCTAGAAGAATCTAGGATCCCGCTGGCACCGGCGGCGATCCGTTCTCGTCAGCGCCGGCCGGCGGCGTCTATCTCCGTTGGCCCCCTATTGTACCAGGCGCCGTGGGGGCGTCGGCTGGCTGATCTAGGCGAGGCCCATTGCGGCCTCGACGGCCTCTAGCTCTGCTGGGACCTCACTCATCTGGACCTCGATCCCCATGGCCGTGTCCGGATCCTTCAGCCCGTGGCCGGTGATGACGCAGACCACGGTGGCCTTCCGCAGATCCGCGGGGCGCGGCGGCTGTCCCGT
>DAOUAG010000298.1:0-11993 GCA_034433815.1 Dehalococcoidia bacterium
CGCCCTGGAGTGGTCCTCCTTCAGCACCAACCGCATCAACGTTGGCGGCCACGATGTCTGGCGCCATTACCTGGCCTGGGCCCAGGAGCGCCTGGCCTATTTCCGCCAATCCCTCGCCCGTCACAGCCGCCGCAATACCGTCCGGGTCCGGCGTCTGTACACCCCAAGCGGCCCTCCGGCGGACCAGAGCGCCGTCGCCGGCCCGTAGGAGCTGGCCTTGGCCCAGCACCCGGGGCCTGGACAGCGGCGGCGCGCCGGTGGGAGACTGGCATGTGACGCGCGAAGCGGCGCTGGCGCAAGGAGGCAGAGGCATGACCACCAGCTCGATACGTTCCATAGGTGACCCGCGGCTGGAGCTCCTGTACGAGATGCACGTCGACCTGGAGGCGCCTCAGGCCATCGGGCAGACGCCCGTGGGCAACCGCCAGATCTTCTACGTTAAGGGTGGCCATTTCGAAGGCCCTCGCCTCCGGGGCGACGTCCTCCCTGGCGGCGGCGACTGGGCCCTGATCCGCCCCGACGGCGTGCTCCAGCTAGACGTTCGCGCCACCCTGCGCACCAGCGAGGGGGCGCTAATCTACGCCTACTACTATGGGATCCTGGACGCCTCGCAGGACGTATACAAGCGCATCTTCGCCGGCGAGGACGTTCCCGTGTCCGAGTACTACTTTTACACCGCCCCTATGTTCCAGACGGGCGCCCCCGAATACCAGTGGTTGAATCGTATGCTGGCGGCCGGCAAGGGCAAGGTCGTGCCCGGGGGCGTGGAGTACCGGGTCTTCGCGTTGGTTTGAGGCCGGCGGTTCGGCAGCCTCAGTACTGGAGCTGCTGCGGCGGGCGGATCATGATCTCGTTGATGTGCACCGTCTCCGGCACCGTCACCGCGTAAAGCACGGCGTCGGCCACGTCTTCCGGGCTCAAGACCATGTTCTTGGCCACCGCCATCACTCGGTCCAGCACCTCTTGCGGCACCTGCTGACCCGGTTCGTAGCCGATGGCCTCCGGGTCCATGCCGAACATGCGGACGATGCCAAAGAGCTGCTCCCGGGGCATCGTACGCACCAGGCTCGTGGCCACGGCGCCGGGCATGATGGCCGTCACCCGGATCCCCTTGCCTTGGAGCAACAGGCGTAGGCTCTCCGTCAGGGCCCCAGCGGCGTGCTTAGAGGCCGCATACATAGGATTGTGTTGTTCAGCATAGCGGGCGGCTACGCTGGTGACGTTGACGATGTGGCCGCCCTTGTCCTTCATCACCCGGTAGGCCTCGCGGCAGCCCAAGGCCGTGCCGATGACGTTGGTCTCCAGGCACTCGCGCCATCTCTGTACGTCCCCCTCGATGACGTTATCGAAGGGGTTCATCCCAGCGTTGTTCACCATTATGTCCAGACGCCCGAACTCCGCTACTGCGGCGTCCACCAGGTCCCGCATCTGGCTCTCGTCCCGCACGTCCACCTGCCGCACGATGGCCCGACCGCCAGCCGCCGTTATATCAGCGGCCGCCGCGTCCATGGGCGCGCGCTGGCGGCCCGCCAGGGCCACTGCGGCGCCCTCCCGTCCCAGCGCCTTGGCGATGGCCAGCCCGATGCCGGAGCTGGCGCCAGTGACCACCGCTGCTTTACCGTCGAGTCTGCCCATCTTGGGTCCTCCTTCTGTTAGCCCTTTTCCACGGCCGCCCTTCGGAACATGGCCCCGGCTACCCGGCGCACCAGGAAGCGCGGCGACAGCTTGGCCGCTAGGGCCATCATGCCGTTGAGCTCGCCTGGGACAACAACCGCGCGGCGCTTGGACGCTGCCCGCAGCGCCGCGTCGACCACTCGCTCCCTGCTGGTCCATCCCGCGCGCAAGCGTTCGGCCCGTACGCCCGCCACCTCCTGGAACTCGGTGCGCACGGGGCCCGGGCAGACGCAGGTAACCGTGACGCCGCGGCCCTTAACTTCCTCGTGCACGGCCTCCGAAAAGCTTAGGACGAAGGCCTTGGTGGCGCCGTATGTCGCCATGTAAGGCACCGGCTGAAAGGCGGCCGTGGAGGCCACGTTGATGATGGTGCCCCTTCCCTGGGGCACCATAGCCGCCACGGCAGCGTGTGTTAACCGCACCAGCGCCACCACGTTTACCGCGACCTCCTCTATCTCGCGCCCCACCGGCAGCGCCGCGAATTCACCGCTGGTGCCGAACCCGGCGTTGTTCACCAAGAGGCCGATGTCGCCACGGCTAACGCGTTCCGCCACCACCTCGACGCCCTCGGCCGTGGCCAGATTGGCCGCCAGGACCTCGGCCTCGATGCCGTGCCGTTGCCCTAGATCAGCGGCCAGCGCCTCCAGCCGTTCCCGCCGCCTGGCCACGAGCACCAGGTCATAGCCCCGGGCGGCCAGCCGCCGGGCGAAGGCTTCACCGATGCCGGATGAGGCCCCGGTGACCAGGGCGCGCGCTCGCGCCTTCCTTCCAGTCTGCATACGCTGCCTTTTCTATGGCCCCTAGAGGAGGCCGCAGATGGGCCGCTTAGGCCCGAAGCGATTCTGAAGCATAACACCGCGCCGGGCAGCGGTCTACGCTACCCCCAGCCGCGGCGGGTTTACCCGAAGCTCCAGACCTGAAGCTGGTAGGCCGATGTGCGAGGCCGGGGCTCCTCCAGATCGCCGAAGCGCTCCCGGGCCAGAGGCTCTAGCTCGTCGAGGCAGGCCGAAAGTAGCTCCTCCGGTATCTCCCACGTCCAGGAATGGATGCGCTGCCGGGCGACGGCCAGCATGGCGGCCGGCGTGTACGTCTGCTGCCGGCGAGCGACGGTCTCGGTGCGGCAGGTCCCCCCGGCGGACTCCAGGGCAGCGTCGATCTCTTCGTTCCGAACCCTTCGGCTGCGGACGAAGCCCCTGCGTCGTAGAAGCTCGTCCAGGCGCATCATGAACCACTCCTGATCCTCCGCCGCGTCCATCTCCTCTTCCGTGTGGTGCAGCAGCACGCCCCCTGGCCGAAGCGCGCGCAAGATCTCGGCCACAGCCGCCCTCCAGTCTGAAACGAGGTGCAGGACGTGACAGATGATGACCGCGCTGAAGCTCTCGGCGGCGAAGGGCAAGCGTGTGGCGTCTGCCAGAAGGAGGTCTGGGGGCGTGTGTGCTGGCGTCAGTTGCTGCCGCAGGCGGGCCAACATGCGCGGCGCGATATCGACGCCGCAGACGCGTACGCCCCGCGCGGCCAGAGGACGCGCGATGCGGCCGGTGCCCACCCCAACCTCCAGCACGCGGCCCGGGCCGGCGGCCCGGATCTCGCGCACCAAGGCGGAGATCAGCGGCCCCTCGACCTCCGGGGGCAAGGCCCGCGTCTGGTCGTAAAAGTCCGCCGCGTGGTCGAAGCTGATGCTGGAGCGTGGCTCTCCCGAACCAGCCGGGTCGCGCTCGGTCATCGCCGCTCCCTCCGGAGTCGCGCAGGGGCGATCCGCCGGCCGCCCCTACGTTCTCGGCCACCCGTATTCTGCGGGAGGATGAAATTGATCGCGTCGGGGAGGTTGGGCATGATGACGAGTTCGCCCAGCCCGACTTCGCCGGACAAGCAGGCGCGAGAACGGGTGCACACGATCACGAAATACCCCCGTGGGAGCCGTAGTCGTACGCAGGAAGGCGGATGGAGCAACGGCCGCGGCCTTCGGTCATTCCCAAAGGCTTCGTTGCAGGGACTGGGGCGCCTCGATCCCCAGGTGGGCGTAGGCGTGCCGGGTGGCCACGCGGCCGCGCGGCGTCCTCTGGAGGAACCCCACCTGCATGAGGTAGGGCTCGTAGACATCCATGATGGTGTCTGCCTCCTCGGAAATGGAGGCGGCTATCGTCTCGATGCCGACGGGGCCGCCATCATACTTCTCGATGATGGTGCGCAACACCTTGTGATCCACCTCGTCCAGACCGAGGTCGTCCACGTCCAGCCGCGTCAGGGCCTCCGCTGCGACCTCCGCCGTGATCCGCCCGTCGGCTCGCACCTGGGCGAAATCCCGCACCCGCCGCAACAGCCGGTTCGCCACCCTCGGGGTGCCGCGGGAGCGGCGGGCGATCTCGGCGGCGCCCTGGGGGTCGATGGGCGTCTTGAGGATGGCCGCGTTGCGGAGAATTATGGCGGCGATGGCCTCCTGGTCGTAGAAGTCCAGCCGGTACACAGCGCCGAAGCGATCCCTGAGGGGCGGGCTGAGCATGGCGTAGCGGGTGGTGGCCCCCACCAGCGTGAACGGCGGCACCGAGAGGCGCACGCTGCGGGCGCCGGGGCCCCGGCCGAGGATGATGTCCAGCGCGAAGTCCTCCATAGCCGGGTAGAGCACCTCCTCCGCCGTCCGCGGTAGACGGTGGATCTCGTCGATGAACAATACGTCGTTCTCTTGGAGGTTGGTCAGGATGGATGCTAGGTCCCCGGCCCGTTCTATGGCTGGCCCAGCGGTGACCCGCACCGATACTCCCATCTCGGAGGCGATGATGTGGGCCAGGGTAGTCTTGCCCAGGCCCGGCGGCCCGTAGAACAGCAGGTGATCCAGGGGTTCGCCCCGCCCCTGGGCGGCGGCGATGGCGATGGCCAGGTTCTCTTTCAGCTTCTCCTGGCCGATGAACTCTGATAGCCGCCGAGGGCGCAGGGTCTTGTCCAGCGCCTCGTCGTCATCCTGGAGCTTGCCCGAAATGATACGCTCGGTCGCCGTTGCGCTCCCCCTGCCCAGTGTCGAATGCCTGTGCTACTCGCCGCCCATTATACGCGCCGCCCGCTGGGGCCGTCTACGAGCCGTCGGCACGGCTTGGCCGCCGGGCCACTTCCCGCAGCGCTGAGCCCGTAGTATCATCCTGCCACACGGCCAGGAGGAGGACGACATGCCGTCAGAGCTGAACTTCATGCCCGCCCATGAACTCGCATCCCTTATCCGCTCAAAGAAGTTGTCTCCCGTGGAGCTGATGGAGGCCTGTCTGGCCAGGATCGAGGAGACGAACCCGGTGCTGAACGCCTTCATCGCCATGCGCCCCGAAGAAGCCCTGGCGGAGGCTCGCGACATGGCGGACCGCATAGCCCGGGGCGAAGACCCTGGCATCCTGGCCGGGCTGCCTTTCGGCGTCAAGGAGCTAGAGGACGTGGAAGGCTTCCCGTCCACCCACGCCTCGGTGCCCTACAAGGACAACTACCCGGAGCGCGATTCCGTACAGGTGGAGCGCCTCAAGAAGGCTGGGGCCATCGTCCTAGGCAAGACCAACTCGCCCGAGTTCGGCTACACCGCCTTCACCAAGAACCTCCTCTTCGGCGTGACCCGCAACCCCTGGAACCCGGAGCGCACGCCGGGCGGCTCCAGCGGGGGATCCTCCGCTGCCGTAACGGCTGGCCAAGTGCCCTTTTGCACCGGCTCCGACGGCGGGGGCAGCATCCGCATACCCGCCTGCTGGACGGGTTGCTTCGGGATCAAGCCCTCCCACAACCGGATCCCGAAGGGGCCTTCCAAGATGCTGGGTTGGAACGACACGTCGGTCTACGGACCCCTGACCCGCACCGTCCGCGACGCCGCCCTGTACCTCGACGCCACCGTCGGCGCCCACGAGTGCGACCCCGACTCCCTCCCGCATCCGGGATACTCCTACGTCGACGTGTTGGAGCGCCTGCCCAAGGAACTGCGTATCGCCTGGAGCCCCGACCTGGGCTACGCAGCCGTGCAACCGGACGTCTTGCGGGAGTGCCAGAAGGCTGTCCGGGCCTTCGAGACCATGGGCTACGCGGTCGACGAAGTGGGCAAGATCTTCGACGACACCGGCACCGTATGGGCCCGGGTCTCGGGCGCGGAGGTATGGGCCGAGATCCACGACAAGGTAGACGGTCATCGCCACGAGTTTGGCCGCGCCTTCCTGCGCGGCGTCGAGATGACCAAGGACGTCACGCCCGTGGAGTACGGCGAGGCGCAAAGGGTCCGCGCCAGGCTGGTGAACCAGCTCTGGGCCTTCTTCGAGCGGTACGATCTCCTCCTCACGCCGACCCTCCCCCTCGAGGCCATCGATGCCCGCGGCGGCTGGCCCACCCAGATTGCCGGCAAGGAACTGACCAACCCCCTGCATGTGGTGGCCTTCACTTACCCCTTCAACCTCTCCGGCCATCCCGCCTGCAGCGTGCGCGCCGGCTTTACCGACAGCGGGCTGCCAGTGGGGCTCCAGATCGTCGCCCGGCGGCACCGGGAAGACCTAGTGCTCCAGGCGGCCTACGCCTACGAGCAAGCGCGTCCATGGAACGACAAGTGGCCAGTGGAGGTGTCGGCTCTAGCGGGTTAGGACGCCCGTCCGGCAACATAGGCGGTGAGCCGGCATGCCCACCATCGCCGTAAACGGCATCGAGCTGCGCTACGAGAGCTTCGGCCCCAGTGGTGGGACGCCCCTTGTCCTCACCCACGGTTTCGCTGGCCCCCTGGACGACTGGCTCCCGGAGCTCATCCCCCTTACGCAGAGGCGGCGGCTCATCCTCTACGACGTCCGGGGGCACGGGCGCACCACGGCGCCGCCGGAGCCGGAGGCCTACTCCCTCCCTCTCTTCGCTTCGGATCTAGCGGGGCTTCTGGGCGCCCTCGGCATCCAGAGAGCCCACGTGGGCGGCATCTCCATGGGCGGCATGATAACCGCGCAGTTCGCCGTGGACTACCCGGACTTCTGCGCCTCCGTGATCCTCTCCGACACCACCTGCGGCAACGGCCTGGACCCCGGGCCGGCCGGCGAGTGGGAGCGCAAGGTGCGCACCGGAATCGCCGCCGCTGGCTACATCGCGACTCGCTTCGGCCTGGAAGAGACCATCCGGCTTCAGCACGAATACGATCGCGCCAACAACCCGCACCTGGCTGAGAGCCCTTATCGCCCCGAAGACGACTTCCGGCGCATAAAGCTAATGACGGTGCAAGGGTTCGCCGGCGCCGCCGCCGCCATCGCCAACAGGCCAGACCTGACGTCCCGGGTCCCCTCCATACGGGCGCCCACGCTGATCATGGTGGGCGAGTGGGACGACTTCTACCCCTGTGCCCTGCGCGACCACGCGCTGATCCCGAACTCGCGTCTCGTGATCCGCCAGCGCTGCGGCCACGGTTCCCGCTGGCGGCTGGAGACCTGGCTATCGGAGATCGAAGCGTTCCTCGACGACGTCGAGGCCGGCCGCCCGGTGGCGGGCCGACGAACCGTCTAGCCCGCAGCCTCACGTGGCTCCCAGCGCCAGCCGCTGCTCGTATACTGGCCGGGGGCCGGCGGCATAGCGCAGCGATATCCCCATCACGCGCCGGCGCGCCCCCGTCAGGCCAGCCACGGCGTCAGTGATCTCGATGACGTCGTACAGCTCCTGGCCGCAGTTCACCGGCACGGTGATCTCGCCCCCCAGGTTGCCCATCGCGGCTTGCCGCAGCACGGTATCGGCCCTGGCCGCCGCTTGGGCTGCCATCGATACGTTCCTGTCCACCACCTGGTGCAGTCGGTCATAGCTCCCGGCCACGCCTTCCCAGTCGAAGGTCTCGGCGAAAACCCCCTGACCAAAGACCTGCACCCTGTTGATGGCCGGCTGTCCCTCCAGGTAACCGCCGGCTAACACGGGATGCCCGGCGCCATAAGCGTAGCTGGCCGTCTCCTGTGGCGCCGGCTCCTTCAGGCAAGCGAACTCGCCCCGAAAGAAGATGACATCCGGGATCATGGCTAGGAGCCGCCGCACCGCCACGGTTCCGGCCTCCCCGGGGTGCACCGTGAAGGCCGGATACAGGTCGTTGGCGGACGTCCCTGCGCCCGCGCTAGAGAAATCCAAGCCCGCCCGGGCTGCGAGGAACCGGAGGATGGAGAACACGTTGCTCTCCCCAGCCGCCCACACGTACTGGGAGCGTGCACGCCAGGCATTTAGCAAGCCCCATCCATCGTACCCCTCGATGGCCACGTAGCCCTCGCCCCGGCTCCAGCGCCGCTCGATGCGCTCCACCCAGTAGGCAGGCCCGTCGGAAGCCTCGCGCCCGGCCGGCGTCACGTAGCCGGGGCTCAGACGGACCTCCGCACCAACCCGCAGCGCCGCAAGCAGGGTGCCGGATAGCGTCGGCTCCCCGCGCAGCGCCAGCCGGAAGCGGCCGCCAAAGGGCCTGTCGTCCACTGCCGCCTCCACGATCTGCGACGAGATGTCCGCCTCGGCCACCTGGAGGGCTGCCTGCCAGACGCCTGAGGGCGAACTGAGCCACACGCTGCCAGCCGACGCAGCTAGGGCCAGGCCGGACTGCGAGGTCTCCGCAAAGGGTATGGGCTCCCGCCAGAGGCCGGAATCGAAGTCCGCGCTGGCGGGCGAGTACGTGTAGTAGGGCCGGGAGTAGGGGGACACCCCTGCATACTCCTCCACCAGGGTCAGCCGGTACGTATCCGGCCGCGCCAAGTAGGGCACGCGGAAAGTGACGCCGGAGCCTGCGCTGGCCCGCGTCACCTCCCGTAGGGGGCCCCAGGCACCGGCCGGAAGCCCGAAGCCATCCCCCAGCACCGTCGTCCATACAGACGCGTCGCCTGAGGTCGCGGCGCCCGCTACGGCGATGTTCCAGTCGCCCCCGTAGTGGCAGGCCAGGCCGGTGACCGAAGCCGCGCTATGGGGCCAGAGGGCGGGACTGCTCCAGACCCCGCCGGCCCGCCTTGTCCAGTACACGCCGGCCCCTGAGGAGAAGAGGGCTAGCGCGTCCCCGTTCGGCTTTAGCGCGGCGGCCGCCCAGCCGATGGCCCCGGGGGCCATAGCCACCGGGGTCGGCGGCCCGAAACTTGCCCCGCCGTCGGCGCTCTCCCGCACCTTGAGGCCGACACCGTCCGGGTCGGCATACAGGAGCAGCACCTGCATGCCTTCGGCGTAGAGAGCGATGCCCGCGCCGGCCGCCGGCAAGAGGTCCGTCCAGGCCGTGAAATCGCTGCCGGGGCCCGGCGCCACCGTCCGCTGGAAGTACAAGCGACCGCCGTGCAGTCGCGCCCGCAAGAGCGCCCCGTCCAACGGCATCGCAGCCGCGTGCTGCCCGTCTGGCTCGCTTCCGGCATAAAGGCGCGTGAAAGCCAACCTACGCACGCCGCCGATGCGGTCTCGCACCACTGCACGCAGGTACGGCACCCGGGAGGCAGATCGCTGGGCTGCAAGGAGAGTCGCGGAAAGGCCACGCAAGATGGGCGCATGTTAGAACATGCGTTCCGCACCTGCAATAGGCCGGTGTCAGCCGCTACAGCCGCTCTAGGTAGTGTTGGATGGCCTCGGCGGCGCGCCGGCCGTCCGCCATGGCCGTCACCACCAGGTCCGCGCCGCGAACCGTATCGCCTCCGGCGAACACGCCCGGCCGGGTCGTCTGGTAGTCTTCGTCCACGCGCACCGTCTTCCAGTGGGTCGTGCGCAAGCCCGGCGTCGTTTTCTCCAGGAGGTCATCTGGGTTGTAGCCGATGGCTAGCACCACGGTGTCGGCCGGGTAGATGAACTCCGAGCCCGGCACCGGCTCCGGGCGCCGACGGCCTGATTCGTCGGGCTCGCCCAGTTGCATGCGCTGGCATTCGGCGGCCACGACCTTGCCGTTCTCGCCGATGAAGCGGATGGGGGTCGTCAGGTACATGAACTCGACTCCCTCTTCCGCAGCGTGGCGGCGCTCCTCCTCCCGGCCCTTCTGCTCCGCCTCGGTGCGCCGGTACATGCAGGTCACCTTCTCCGCGCCCAGGCGCACAGCCGTTCGCACGCAGTCCATGGAGGTATCGCCGCCGCCCACCACGAGGACGTTGCGGCCCACCTTTAGGGGCGCCCGCATGTGCTCCGGCAACTGCTCCGGCGAGAGATTGCCCCTCACCAGGAACTCCGTGGCCTGGTATACGTTCTCCAAGTCCTCCCCCGGTATGCGCATCCGGCCGCCCACCGGCGCGCCCGTACCGAGGAAGATGGCGTGGAAGCCCTGTTGGAAAAGGCCATCAATGGTGACATCTCTACCGACGACCGTATTGCACACGAACTGCACTCCTAGCTGTTCCAGCCATCTCAGCTTGTCCTGGAGGATCTCCTTGCGCATCTTGAAGTTGGGGATGCCGTACAGAAGCACGCCCCCGGGGACCGGCCAAGACTCGAACACCGTGCAGGAGTGCCCCCGTTTGGTCAGTTCCTCCGCCACCGCCAGGCCAGCGGGGCCGGAGCCGATGATGGCCACCCTTTTCCCTGTGGGCGGGGGCAGCTTGGGCAGAGGCACGCCCCCGTGCTGCCGCTGATAGTCCGCCACGAAGGCCTCGAGCTTACCGATGGAGACCGGCGGCTGCTTGCCGAAGGGGGCGGGCCGGATGGCAAACCCCACGACGCAGGCCCCTTCGCACAGCACCTCCTGAGGGCAGAGACGGCCGCACATCTCGGGCAGGTTGCTGGTCTCCCGGAACTTATTGGCGGCACCTTCCACGTCGCCCTTCTCCAGAAGCATGAGGGCGCCGGGAATGTCATTGCCCACCGGGCACGCCTCCTGGCATGGCGCCGCGGGACAGTGAAGGCACCGCGACGCCTCCACGATGGCGGCCTCCAGCGTATAGCCCAGGTAGGACTCGTCCCAGTTCTTGACCCGCTCGCGGGGATCCTGTTTGGGCACTGGCTGTACCGGTATCTCCAACCGGCGGTGATTTTCGCAGGGCATATCAGGCGACCTTGGCAATCACTAATTTGTGACCATTAGTGTATCAGATAGCAGGGGGCGTTCAAGACGCCCCGGCCTACGGCCCAGCCCGAACGGCGTTCCGGGTCGGCCAGGGTTCGACGCCAGCGCCGCGCAAGGCCACCCACGGCCTCGCCATCACCCCCTGGGAAAACGCCCCGAATCGTGTTAGAGTTGTGAGAGTGGTGATCGTTCCGTTCCCGCAGGATCTGGGAACCTGGCAACAGGCGTCCGGACTCACGTGGCCGAACCTTTGCCAACTACTGAAGAAAGGAGGCCAGCGTGAGTTTTCAGGACAGGACACTGACCTGCCAGGACTGTGGGCGGCCCTTCACCTTCAGCGCCGAAGACCAGCAGTACCACGCCGATAAGGGCTACGCTAACGACCCGAAGCGGTGCCCAGACTGCCGGGCGGCCCGCCGCTCCGAGCGCGGCGGTGGCTATGGCGGGCGCCGCGAGATGCACCCTGCGGTTTGCGCAAGCTGCGGCAAAGAGACTCAAGTGCCTTTCTTGCCCCGCGGCGATAAGCCGGTCTACTGTAGCGACTGCTACAGCAAACAGCCCTCCTCACCACGGCCGAGGCGCTATTAGGCCCGCATAAGCAGGACGGCAGGGGCCCGCCCGGGCCCCTGCCGGCACGACATACAGCCCTCCTACACCCGCCTGCCACGGCTAGGCCGTCGCTGGAGCGCCGGCTGGGCCCGGCTCTTGGCCGTCGCGCCCCGCCGCAACGGCTGAGCCGCCTTCGTAGGCCATGCGGTAGAGCCGGGCATAGAGCCCGCCCCGGGCCAGCAGCTCCCGGTGGGTCCCCACCTCTGCGATGCGCCCGGCCTCCAGCACCACCACCCGGTCCGCCCCCCGGACGGTCGAGAGCCGGTGCGCTATCACGAAGGACGTCCGCCCCCGCAAGAGGCGCCGCAGCGCCCGCTGGATCACCAGCTCCGTACGGGTGTCCACATTGGCCGTGGCCTCGTCCAGAATCAGGATGCGGGGGTTCGCAATGATCGCCCGCGCGAAGGCGATGAGCTGGCGCTGCCCTTGCGAAAGGTTTTGGCCACGCTCGTGCAAAACCGTATCGTAGCCCTGGGGCAGCCTGCGGATGAAGTCGTGGGCGCCCACCGCTTTGGCCGCGGCCTCCACCTCCTCGTCCGTGGCCTCCAGTCGCCCGTAGCGGATGTTCTCCCGCACCGTGCCCGAGAAGAGAAAGGGGTCTTGCAAGACGATGCCCAGGCGACTGGCCAGCGACTTCCGGCTAATGGAGCGGATGTCGTATCCGTCGATGAGGAGCCGTCCGGAAGTCACATCGTAGAAGCGGGCGACCAGCGAAACCATCGTGCTCTTACCTGCGCCCGTCGGCCCCACCAGT
>DAOUAG010000299.1:0-5651 GCA_034433815.1 Dehalococcoidia bacterium
CATCGTCGAGTCGCTGATCCACTAAGAGCAGCGCCTCGTCCACCGTGAGGCCGCGAAGGTCCAGTTCTGGAGTGAATGCAGTGGGCAGGGTGTTGCCGTCTGGCACGGGGCTCCGAACGGGTTCCGATTCTTTGGGCGCGGGCTCCACCCGTTCGATCTGCCGCAGGTTGATGCGGGCCCGCAGGGCGCCCAGCTTCACCTCCAGCTCGCCTGCGTCGTCCGGCGCCGTCAACGCTTCTCCCGGCGTAGGTATGTCCAGCAGGTACACCCGGTCGCCCGGCGCGATGGGCGGTAGCGGCCCGCGCCGCCGGCGGCGACGCTTCCGGCCGATCTGCTTGGCGGTCTCCTCGACGGCTGCTATCTGTTCCTCTGCTGCCCGGACGGCCGCTGCCCTCTCGAACACTGTCATCCGCTCCGCCCGCTCTAGCTCTTGCAGGGCTTGCCGCAGGCGCAGCCGAGCCTTTTGAAGCTCTGCCTCCATCTCCTCCTGCGTTCGCCGGATCAGCCGCTCGCGGTTCGCCTCCAGCGATTGCAGCTCCTGAGTGACCCGCTGGCGCGCGCGTTCCGCCTCGCGCGCCGCCGCTTGCTGAGCGGCGCTGGCAACTTCCGCCGCCTGCCGTTCGCGGTGCAATTGGCTGATGAGGGACTCCACGGCCAACCGGTCGGGCCCAATGGTTGCGCGAGCCTCGTCCAAGATCTCAGGTGGCATGCCCAAACGCTGGGCTATGGCCAGGGCGTTGGACTGCCCCGGGAGGCCGATATGTAACCGGTAGGTTGGCGCCAGCGTGTTGGGGTCGAACTCCACCGAGGCGTTGGCGATGCCTGGGGTGACGTGAGCGAAGGCTTTCAGCTCGCCGTGATGCGTCGTGGCCAGGCAGAGACATCCTATGCGCAGGAGGTGGGAGAGGATGGCCTTGGCCAGGGCAGCGCCCTCGGCGGGGTCCGTACCTGCCGCCAGCTCGTCCAGCAGCACAAGGGACCCGGGCGTGGCAGAGCCCAGAATGCCGATGATGTTACTGATGTGGGAGCTGAAGGTGGAGAGAGACTGTTCGATGGATTGCTCGTCTCCTATATCGGCGAAAACGGCGTCGAAGACGGGGATCTGCGAGTCGGCGTCCGCGGGTACCGGCAGGCCCGCCTGGGCCATGAGAGCCAGAAGCCCCACGGTCTTCAAGGCCACGGTCTTGCCCCCGGTGTTAGGCCCGGTGATGAGGAGCGTCGTGAAGGGCTCCCCCGGCGGGCCGCCGCGAGGCCCTAGTTGCCCCATCCAGACCGTTATCGGCACCACGCCGTCGCCGAGGAGCGGGTGACGAGCGTTGCGCAGGAGAAGAGCGCGGGTGTCCTCGCGGAGCCACGGTTGTTCCTGCCCGTCGTGGGGGAGAGCTTGCGCCTTCAGCTCCTCGCCCAGGCGGGCCTTGGCCAGCGCCAGGTCGATCTGGCCGACGGCCTCCAGCGCCGCCACGATCTCGCTCGACCGTTGCCCCACCCTTTCCGATAGGGCCCGGAGGATGCGGGCCACTTCTCGCTCCTCTTCGGCGATGAGCTCCCGCCAGCGATTTCCCATCTCCACCGTTTCCAGGGGCTCCAAAAAGACCGTCGCTCCCGAGGCCGAGACCCCATGGACGATCCCCGGCAGTTGGGCCCGCAGCTCCGCCTTGACGGGGATCACGTATCGGCCGTCCCTTACCGTCACGATGGGTTCCTGTACCGTGGCCCGGTTGCTGTTCACGATCTGGTTCAGGCGCGAAGTCAGGCGGTCGTGGGCGAGACGGGATTCCCTTCGCAACTGCGCGAGAACGGGCGACGCGTTGTCCACAACCTCGCCACGCTGGTTCACGGCGCGCCCGATCTCAGCCGTCAGGTCGCGGAAGTCGGCAATGCCGTCGGCGATCTCGGCCAGGAACGGGACGAAGGGCCGCAGCCGGGAGATGGTTTCCTTCGTTGCCCGGGCCACGGCGAGGGTGGCTTGGATGTCCAACAACTCCCCTGGCTCCAAGACGTGGCCCAGGCTAGCCTGCTTGACCAATCCTCCGATGTCCCGTGCCCCGCCTAAGCCAAAACCGGGCTTCATCTCCCTCAGGCGTCGTGCCTCGGCAGTCAGGCGCTGACGGCGCAGCACGTCTTCGTAGTCGGAAGACGGCATGAGAGCGACGGCCAGCTCTTTGCCGACTGCCGTTTGGGTGTGGGCGGCCAAGCGCCGGATGATCTTGTCATACTCCAGCGTGGTGAGGGTTTTCTGTGAGATGCTCATCTCACGATAAGTGTAGCCTATGCGGGGCTGGCCGTAGCAGATGCGTCAATGCACTGGGAAGGTGCGCGCCTCCGGTACGGGCTCCTTCAGTGCGGAAGCGCGGGTGGCGTCCTCGCCAGACAGGATATCGATAAGGGCCACCATGTAGCCGACGCCGAAGGGCGCCTCGTACGAGAGGATCCGAGGCCGCACGCGCAGCCCTTCTAGCGCCCCCATGAGAAAAGAGAGGGAGGACACGGCGTCCTCGCCGGCGTCTTCCCGGAAGGACTCGTCGAGCGCCATGATCGCCTTGGGGTCCCACGCCTCGACGGCGTCCCGGATCAGGCGGTCGAAGGTGGGCCCCGCCGGATGGAAGCCGTAGGGGCCATCGTGGGAGAGGCGGTGCGAAAGGTCAGCGCTGGCGATAACGGCCACGCGCCGGCCCGGGACGTCGGCGGCTCGCCGCACGGCTTTGCCAAACTCGAAATGCTGCTCCGGCGAGAGGAGGGAGACGTTCATGGGAACCAGCTTGGCGTCTGCCAGCGCTGGTTTCAGGTAGTACAGGGGCACGGTGGCCGACCAATCCAGCCCGCCATCCCACCGGTCTGAGAGATCGACGGCCAGGCCGGCGCGCTCCGCCTCAGTCCTGATGGCCTGGGCCAGCTCTGGATCGCTCCGGAAGCGCAGTCGCACGTTCGCGGCGCCCCAGCGGGAGAAGTCGCCCTCCGCCACGGAACTAGCCAACACAAAGAAGGCGCCTGGGTTCATCGGTCCGTGGGTGGCCATCAGGAGCACCGTGTCTGGGCGGTGCGCGGCGATCTCACGGGCCGCTCCTTCGAGGGCCTGGATCGTCCTCCAGCTCTCGCGTTCCTGCCCCAGCCCCACCTCGTGCACGATGACGGGCGGGTGAGGCGCGATGCAGGCCACCTTGAGGGCAGTCATGCCGCCTTCTCCTTGAGGCAAATTATACCCTTTTGCCCATGCCCTGCCGCGCGGCAGAACCCTCCGGTGAGCCCCGGGGTTATACTGGCTGAAGCTGAAAGGTAGAAATGGCTGCTACCCTAGAGGGAGGGAACATGGCACGCTTCGAGTCGGATTGGGCGGAGCGCCTCTTTCGGGAGGAGGCTGGCCACGGTGGCGCTGCTCTCAGCATCGTCCTGGCGATCGCCGGTGCAATCGTCTTGAGCGTCGGGCTCACGGGGAGTAGCGATACGGTGCGGGTCGTGGGCGCCGTGTTGATGGGGCTGGCCATCGTGACGATCGCTTTGGCTGCCCACGAGTGGGTAAAACGCGTGTCAGCGCGTCTCGACCGGATCAACCCTGATGACCCCGATGCCAGGCCCGCGGACCGCGTGCGGCTGGAGTTTTAGCCCCCGGCTGGAGGGGCCTCCCGTTGGCTAACCTCCAGAGCCGCGCGCAAGACCTCGATGAGCGCCGCATCCTGGCGCGGGTCCACCGTGCGGGGGTCCAGCAGGAGCATCCCGCCATCGATGCGGGCCACTACTGGCGGGTCGCCTCGCCGCAACCGTCCTGAGACTTCGGTGAGGTACGCCCCGTCGCCCGGGATCGCCAGCAGTTTGGTTCTCACTCCTTCTTCAGGCAGGCTGCCGCCGCCAACCATCGACCGGCCGTCTACGAGCCGGGCCGGGGGACCAACTGCGCGTAGCCACCGCCGCGCCCGCCGCTGGATGCTCGACAGGGGCGTGCTGATCATACGCCAGACAGGCACCTTGTGGAGGGCCTCGCCCTTGACATAATGCTTCAGAGTGGCGGCCAGGCCGGCGATGCTGCTCTTGTCCATGCGCAGCGCGCGAGCGAGGGGGTGGCGGCGTAGAGCCTCGATGAGCTCGCGGCGGCCGACGATGATGCCGGCCTGCGGGCCGCCCAGGAGCTTATCCCCGGAGAAGAGCACGAGATCGGCCCCTGCAGCGATGCTCTCTTGGACGAGGGGTTCGGGGGCGAGGCCATAGGCCGTGGTATCGATGAGGCAACCGGAGCCAAGATCGTCGATTAGAAGCAGGCCGCGCTCGTGGGCCAACTTGGCCAGGTCTGCTAGGGGCGGGGACTCGGTGAAGCCGGTGATCCGGAAGTTGCTGGCGTGGACTCGCATGATAGCAGCGGTCGCCGGCGTGATAGCGGCTTCATAGTCCCGGAGGTACGTGCGGTTGGTGGTGCCGACCTCCACCAGAATGGCGCCGGCGTGCCGCATGACATCCGGGATGCGGAAGCCGCCGCCGATCTCCACTGCCTGCCCGCGCGAGATGATCACCTCTCGTTCGCGGGCCAGGGCAGACAGCACCAGATATACCGCCGCAGCGTTGTTGTTCACGGCCAGGCCGGCCTCGGCGCCGGTCACATGGCGCAACAATGGGTCCAAGTGGCCGTGGCGGGATCCGCGCTGCCCGCTATCGAGGTCGAACTCCAGGTCGCAGTAACCCATAGAGGCGGCTGCCATGGCGGCCATCGTTTCCTCCGACAGCGGGGCTCTACCCAGATTGGTATGAATGATCACCCCGGTGGCGTTGATGACTCGCCGAGGAGCGGGGGCGAGGAGCGCTCTCGCTTGGGCCTGTATGTCTCGGAGCATCGCCTCTGGGTGCGGAGCCCATCCGCCGGCCGCGATGGCGGCCCGGGCGGCGTCGAGCTCCCGACGCACGAAGGCTACGACGGCCCGTTCCCCTATTTCGTCCGCCAACTGACGCAGGGCCTCGTGGGACAGGAGGCGGTCGACGCTGGGCAACGCGCGGTAGGGGTTGTCTGCGCTCATGAGTCAGCGCAGACGATTTTAGCACGGTGCGGCTGGTAGAATGGGGCAGAGAAGGAGAGGAGCTAGATCATGGCAGAACGTCCCCCGCGTCCCATCGGAGTTTTCGACGAAGCGTTCCTCACTGGGATCGAGGGCGTCACCGAAGTGTTGCTCATCCGGCACGCCCAGCAGGAGTTCGACCCTGAATGGACCGTAGGCGAACTGATAGACCCGCCGCTCTCCGGCCAAGGGCAGCAGCAGGCCCGCCTACTGGGCGAGGCTCTCTCCACCGTGCGCTTGGCCGCCATCTTCTCCAGCCCCCTGCGACGCGCCTTGGACACCGCGCGAGCCGTGCAGCAACACCACCGGCATTTGGAACTGGAGGTCGTGCGGGACCTTCGGGAGGTCGAGGTATTTCGCCGGCGAGGAAGCGGTGGGGTCCATGGGCACCGACACGCCGCTGGCGGTCTTGTCCCAGCGCCCGCAACTGCTCTTCAAGTACTTCAAGCAGCTCTTCGCGCAAGTCACCAACCCGCCGATCGATCCGATCCGCGAGGCGATCGTGATGTCGCTGAACAGCTTCATCGGCCCGAAGCCGAACCTGCTCGACATCAACGCGATCAACCCGCCGATGCGGCTGGAGGTCCACCAGCCGGTCCTGGACTTCTCGGACAT
>DAOUAG010000300.1:0-1747 GCA_034433815.1 Dehalococcoidia bacterium
ACGCCGGACTGGCGGGTGCCAAAGTACTCCCCCGGTCCGCGGATCTCCAGATCGTACTCCGCCAACTGGAAGCCGTCGCTCACCGTTTCCATGATGCCCAGGCGCCGGTCCGCCTCCGCGGAAAGGCTCTCCGAGACCAGAAAGCAGTAGGCCTGTTCGCTGCTGCGGCGCACTCGGCCCCGGAACTGATGCAGTTGGGCCAGCCCGAAGCGGTCTGCCCCCTCGATGAGCATCACGGTGGCGTTGGGGACATCGATGCCCACCTCCACAACTGCCGTGGAGACCAGGATGTCCAGCTGGTGGTCCCGGAAGGCCCGCATCACGGCGTCTTTCTCAGCGGCGCTCATCCGGCCGTGCAGAAGCCCCAAGCGCAGCTCTGGGAAGACCTCCCGGGACAGGCGCTCGTGCTCCTGCACCGCGGCCTTGGCCTCGACGGCCTCCGACTCCTCTACCAGCGGACAGATGATGTAGGCCTGCTTACCCTCCTGGGTGACCTTGCGGCGTACGAACTCGTAGGCTTCCTGGACCCGGCGCCCCCAGACACGCCAAGTCTTCACAGGCGGGCGGTTATCCGGCATCTGCTTGAGGATGCTCACATCCAGGTCACCGTAGACGGTGAGCTGGAGGGTGCGAGGTATAGGAGTGGCCGTCATGACAAGCACATGGGGCGTGCCCCCTTTGCCGCGCAGGGCGGCGCGCTGCTGCACCCCGAACCGGTGCTGCTCGTCCACCACCACCAGGGCCAAGCGGTCGAACTCCACCTGCTCCTGTATGAGGGCGTGAGTGCCGACGGCGATGTCCACATCGCCCGCGCCAATGGCTCGCCGAGTGCGCCCCTTTACCGATGCCTTCTGGCTGCCCCGCAGGAGCGCGATGCGCAGGGGGCCCTGAAGATAGGGCGGGTGAAGCTCCACCTCGCTGGCGCCATCCTCCGGCAGAACGGTTGACGGATCGAACAGCTTGCAGAAGGTGCGGAAGAGCTGCTCCGCCAGGATCTCGGTGGGGGCCATGATAGCGCCCTGATAGCCACTGGTTACGGCGGCCAGCAGGGCTGCGGCGGCCACCACGGTCTTGCCGGTGCCCACGTCGCCCTCCAGCAGGCGGCTCATGGGCACCTCTCGGCCCACGTCGGCCAGCACGTCGCCGATGGCCTTTCTCTGGTCGTCTGTCAGGGCGAAGGGCAGCGACGCCTCAAACCCGGCTAGGGTCTCCGGTGGCAGGCGCAGGCTGCGGGCGCCCCCGGCGGCCTCCCATTCCTTGCGCCGCCGCATGACCCCGATCTCGATGGCCAACAGCTCGTCGAAGGCCAAACGCCGGCGCGCTGCCTCCGCGGACTCGGGCGTCTCCGGGAAGTGACGCCGAAGGACCGCCTGCTCCAGGGCCATGAGCCCGAGGCGTTGTCGCAAGGCCGGCGGCAGGGGATCCGGCAGCTTGTCCAGAAAGCGATCCGTTGCGACGCGGACCAGGCGCCGGATCGTCCGTTGGTCCAGACCAGCCGTCGAGGGGTACACCGGCAGAAGCGCCGGCCGCGACACCGACGGGTCATCCGGGGAGACGAACTCCGGCGTCTCCAACTGGAGCCCCTGACGGTACACGCCGACCCGCCCCATTAGGGCGATGCGCGCCCCAGGTTGGAGCTTCTTGGCGATCCAGGGCCCCGTCCACCAGATGACCCGCAGGGATCCCGTACCGTCGCTGACGACGGCCTCGCTGACCTTTCGGGACTTCACCACCCGCGTCCCGGCGG
>DAOUAG010000301.1:0-5237 GCA_034433815.1 Dehalococcoidia bacterium
GGCGTGCCCTTCGCCAACGGCGCCCCCAACCTTACGGTGGACATCCCAGCGATGGTCTCTCTGGCCCGCAGCCGCAAGGTGCCCATCTGCGGCAAGGACTTCAAGACGGGCCAGACCCTGATGAAGACGGTGATCGCTCCGATGCTGAAAGCTAGGATGCTGGGCGTCCGCGGCTGGTACTCCACCAACATCCTGGGCAACCGCGACGGCGAGGTGTTGGACGATCCCGAAAGCTTCCGCACGAAGGAAGAGTCAAAGCTGGGGGTCCTGGAGTATGTCCTACAGCCCGACCTCTACCCGGAGCTCTATGGGGACATCTACCACAAGGTGCGTATCAACTACTACCCGCCCCGCGGCGACAACAAGGAGGGCTGGGACAACATCGATATCTTCGGGTGGTTGGGCTACCCGATGCAGATCAAGATCGATTTCCTGTGCCGCGATTCCATCCTGGCGGCCCCGCTAGTCTTGGACCTGGTGCTTTTCCTGGACCTGGCCAAGAGGGCAGGGATGGCGGGGATCCAGGAGTGGCTATCGTTCTACTTCAAGAGCCCCCAGCACGCGCCTTCGGTGTACCCGGAACACGACCTCTTCATCCAGCACACGAAGCTGAAGAACACGTTGCGTTGGCTGATGGGCGAAGAGCAGATCACCCACCTGGGCCAGGAGTACTACCGGGAGGAGTGAGGAGCAGCCGCGGGGTGGGCTTGCGCGGGCGCCCTTAGCGTTTCTGGATCCGGTACATCTTGGCGCCGCACTCCGGGCACACCCCCTGGGTCGCCGGTCTGCCGTTCTTCAGGGTCACCTGCCGCGCGTCCCGCATCTCCTGCTTGGTCCGGCACCTGAGGCAATAGGCCTGCATCGTCTGGTCCCCCTTTGCGCGCTGCGAAAAGAGAAGAGTGGCTTTCGGCGCCACTATAGCCCTTCTGGGGCGCTTGTCAAGGGGGTTGTGGCGCCGGCTCATGCGTCTGATGCCAAGACGAGGGCCGAGGCACAGCCCGGCCCCATCGGGCGATCATGCCGCCTCTCGGGCGAAGACCTTACGGGGGCGCCACAGGCTGGCCGTGGCGTCGTAGGCGAGGATGGCCACCAAGCCGCCGTCCTCGGCGTAGGCCCGGCATTCAAAGACCGCTGTTCCGGCCGACGCTGGTGCCAGGCGCGCCGGGTCGATGCGGACTGGCTGCCCGTGCCGGACGTCCTGTTCCTCTGCCATCTCGAGCGTGACAGCCGGCAGTTCTGAGAGCGCCGAGTCGATGGGGTGGAGGTGCTGGCGCCAGGTGCCGTCGGCTAGCGCCCGGTGAAGCTCGGCGCAGGAGAGAGCGTCTTCGATGCGGAATGGGCCCACGCGGGTGCGAACCAGGTCGCTCAGGTGGGCGCCGCAGCCCAGGGCCTGGCCTAGATCATGTGCCAGGCTGCGGATGTAGGTGCCGCGGCCGCATTCCACCTCGATCTCCAGCGAGGGCGCCTGAAAGGACCGAATCTCGATACGGTCGATGCGCACCCTCCGGGGAGCTGGCCGAACGTCTCGGCCGCTGCGGGCCAGCCGGTAGGCGGGCTCACCTCGGATCTTCACGGCGCTGAACGGCGGCGGGGCCTGGCTTATCTCGCCCACGAAACGTGCCAGCGCCTCCTCGACCATATCCCGCGATATGCCCGTCAAGGGTGACTCTGCAATCACCGTGCCCTCGGCATCGTACGTGTCGGTGGCGACGCCGAGGACGATCCGCGCCCGGTAGACCTTAGGCATGGCCATGAGGTACTCGCTGACGCGCACCGCCTGGCCCAGGCAGACGAGCAGGACCCCTGTTGCCGTGGGGTCCAGGGTGCCGGCGTGGCCGGCGCGCCGCTGGCCGCTGCCCCGGCGGACTGTAGCCACCACTTGGAACGAGGTGAGGCCTGCGTCCTTGTTAACGTTTAGGATGCCGGAGGCCACCGCTACCCCAGCGCCTAGTCCCGGTGCACCTTCTTCATCAGTTCCAGCACGTGGGCGGCTTCCTCCATGGACTCATCTAGCACAAAGCGCAGCGCTGGGATGCGCCGTATGCGCACGCGCTCTATCAGATGGCGGCGCAAGAACGGCGCTGCCGCCGTCAGCGCTTGCATCGTGGAGACCTTGGTTTCCGCGTCGCCCATGACGCTCACGTAGGCGCTGGCGTTTTCCAGGTCAGGTGACACCTCCACCCGGGTGACGCTGATGATGTCACCCAAGCGTGGGTCTCGCAGTTCGGAACGGATGAGGTCAGCCAACTCGTGCTGCACTAGCACGCTGATACGTTGGAGGCGCCGGCTCACAGCTACGCCCCTTTCTGCCTGGGTTCAGGCGGGCTACTGGCCCTTGGTTTCGATGTGATATGCCTCCAGGACGTCGCCCTCCTGGAAGTCGCTGAACTTCTCGACGCCAACGCCGCACTCCAGCCCGGCCGAGACCTCTCGCACGTCCTCCTGGAAGCGCCGCAGGCTGGCCACCCGGGACGTGGCGATGACCTCGCCGCCGCGGAGCACTCGCAGCAGGGAGTTGCGGCGGATGGCGCCATCGGTCACCATGCAGCCGGCGATGCGGCCGCCCTTCACCCGGAAGATGGCCCGCACCTCGGCATGGCCGTCCACCACCTCCGCGCTCACAGGCTCCATGAGACCCTTGACGGCCTTCTCGATGTCTTCGATGAGCTCGTAAATGATGCGATAGTTCCGAAGGTCTATCCCTTCGGACTCTGCCTGGCGCTTGGCCCCCGGCTCCGCCTTGACGTTGAAGGAGACGATGATGGCCTCTGAGGCGGCGGCCAGAAGCACATCCGACTCGCTCACATTGCCCACGCCGGTATGAATGACGTTGACCCGGACCTCGGGCGAGCTGAGGCGTTCCAGAGACTTGCGGATGGCCTCCAGGCTGCCATCGGCGTCCGCTTTGACGACGACGTTGAGCTCCTTGGCCTTACCGGCGGCGATCTCACCGGAGATGGCCTCCAGGGTCACGCGCCGGGACGCCGCCTCAGCGCCCAGGCGGGCCTTTTCCGCCATCTCCCTGGCCTCCCGCTCGCTGGCGACGGCGCGGATGATGTCGCCGGCCCTTGGCACGGAGTCCAGACCCATGACCTCCACGGGCGTGGAGGGGGTGGCCTCCGAGACCCGCCTGCCATTATGGTCGAACATGGCCTTGACCTTGCCCCAGGTCTCCCCGGCCACCACGGCGTCGCCCACGCGTAGGGTGCCTTTCTGGACTATGACGGTGGCCATCGGCCCGCGGCTGGGGTCCTTTTCGCACTCGATGATGGTGCCTTCGGCAGGCCGGTCCGGGTCGGCCTTGAGCTCCGATATCTCGGCCACTAGAAGTATGTTCTCCAGAAGGTCGTCCAAGCCTTGCCCCGTCTTAGCGGAGACCGGGACAGCGATGACGTCACCCCCGTACTCCTCGATGACTACGCCGTGCTGGGCCAACTGCTGCTTCACTCGGTCGGGGTTGGCTGCTGGCAGGTCGATCTTATTGATGGCCACGATGATGGGCACCTTGGCGGCCTTGGCGTGGTCGATGGCCTCTAGGGTCTGGGGCATGACCCCGTCATCGGCGGCGACCACCAGCACGGCGATGTCGGTTACCGTTGCGCCCCGGGCGCGTATAGCGGTAAAGGCCTCATGTCCTGGGGTGTCGATGAAGGTGATCTTCTGCCCGTTGACGTCCACCTGGTAGGCGCCGATGTGCTGGGTGATGGCCCCGGCCTCCTGGGCGGTCACGTTGGTCTTTCGGATGGCATCCAGAAGGCTGGTCTTACCGTGGTCCACGTGGCCCATAACGGTCACCACCGGCGGCCGCGGCTTCAGATTCTCGCCTGTTTCTTCCTGGGCCGCTCTCTCGACGACGGCGCCCGGCTCTTCGATGGGCCTGACCTCGAATCCCATGCCGGCGGCGACGGCGGCGGCTATCTTGTATTCGACGGCCTGGTTAATAGCAGCCATGACGCCGCGCTTCATAAGGTCCTTGATGATATCGATGGGGGTGGCGCCCAGAAGCTCCGCCAGCTCGCGAACGGTGATCTGGCTAGGCAGGGAGACGGACCTGGGCGGCGTCGCCGTGCCGCCGGTGGGGGGCTGAGGCGTCATGCCAGCGCCTCCTCCCCGGCCGGGAGGGTTGCGGCGAAGGCAGCGAGGGCCGCTGCATCCTCGGCGGATAGCACGGTCCTGAGGGCCCGCTCCAGACGCTTCTTGGCTAAGGCTTGCTCCCAGCAGGACCGGTTGGGGCACAGATAGGCGCCCCGTCCTGGCGCCTTACCGGTGGGATCGGCGCGGACGGTGCCCTCAGGGGAGCGGACGATGCGAATGAACTGGCGCTTGGCGCTCACGGTCCCGCAGCCGACGCAGGTCCTTTGGGGAAGGTGCCGGGGACGAGGCCCAGATTTGGCAGCCAGCTTAGGCATTATCGCCGACCTCCCAGTCCAGCAGATCTAGATCGAGGTCGTCTTCGTCCACCGTGGCCAACCTCTTGCCTCTCTTGGGAGGCTTCTTGGCCTTCTCTTCGCTCTCGAGGATCTTTTCGCTCTGCTTGCTCTTCTTCTTGCGTTGAGCCTGGCTAAGGGCCGGCGCTAGGTCTTCGGCGAAACGGATCGCTGGCGCCACGGGCTCCGGGGTGGCCTCAAGAACCGGCGCCTCCTGGATAGGCTCCTCTTGTGCCGCCGGCTCTGCTGCCTCCTCCTCGGGCTGGATCACCTCCATCCACGGCTCCACGGCCTCCGCGGGGGACTCCTGCTGTGGCGCCGGCTCCGGCTCCGGCGGCGCCGCCTTGGCGGGCGCGGGCGCTGTGGCCAGAGCCTCCTGCACGGCGGACTCCGGCTTGATGTCGATTCGCCAGCCCGTTAGCTTGGCCGCCAGCCGCGCGTTCTGGCCCTCCTTGCCGATGGCCAACGAGAGCTGGCGATCCGGCACGATGACGGAGGCTGTGTTATCGTTCTCCGATATGCGCACCGAGAGCACTTGCGCCGGGCTCAGGGCGTTGGCCACGAAGCGGGCGGGATCAGCGTCCCATTGGATAACGTCGATGCGTTCTCCGTTCAGCTCGTTGACGATATTCTGGATTCGGATGCCGCGAAGGCCCACGCAGGAGCCCACCGGGTCGACTCCCTCCTGCCGGGCGGCCACTGCTACCTTGCTGCGGTAGCCGGCCTCGCGGGCTATGGATTTGATCTCCACTATGCCCCGATGTATCTCCGGCACCTCCAGTTCGAAGAGCCGTTTGAGCAGGTTCTTGT
>DAOUAG010000302.1:0-6220 GCA_034433815.1 Dehalococcoidia bacterium
CCGACACCGGCTTGCCGGCCCGGCCCGCCAGGCCCTAAATTGATAGCAGCGGCCCCTGGCCGAGTACAGGGCCTAGAGGCTGCTTGAGATCTCCGGAAAAGAAGAGAGGACTACATGATCGAGACCGGCGACCTCCGCAAGGGGTCAACCATCGAAATAGACGGCACGCTGTACCAGGTCATCGAGGTCGAGCACCTAAAGCTGGGCCGGGGCAGCGCCCAGGTCCGCATGAAGTTGCGCGACCTGCGGGCGGGCCACATCGTCGACAAGTCCGTGCAGGCGGGATCGCGGTTCACGAGAGCTCGCGTGGAGCGCCAGCCCGCCCAATACCTCTACAACGAGGGCGACCTGTACTACTTCATGAACACGGAAACCTACGACCAGTTCCCACTGAACAAGACCCACCTGGGGGACGCCCTCAACTACCTTAAAGAGAACTCCACCTGCAACCTGCTGATGTACGGCAACGAGCCGGTGGGAATCGAACTTCCAGCGGCGGTGGAGCTAGAGGTGGTGGAAACGGAGCCGTGGGTTCGGGGCGACACGGCGCAGGGTGGCACCAAGCCAGCCAAACTCGAGACCGGCATAACGGTTCAGGTACCCCTGTTCATCAACGTTGGCGACGTCCTCAAGATCGACACCCGCACAGGAGAGTACTTGGAGCGAGCCAACAAGTAGGCCTGTCACCAGGGCAGCGGCGCCGCAGACCCCTCGAACATCGCAGCCATCCGTGCCACAATAGCGGCGTGATCGAAGCCGTCCGCGTCTCGTGGCTCACAGCCTACATCCGGTCGCTAGTACTGGGCGACCTGCGCCTGTCCGACCTATGGGTCGAAGGGGAGGTCTCCAGCCTCAGCCGTTCGCAGAAGGGCCACACCTACTTCACCCTGAAAGATGGCGATGCCCAGATCCGCTGCGTCATGTTCCAGCGATCCAGCCGGGGAGCAGCCATCGAAAACGGCGCCCAGGTGTTAGCCCACGGCAGCGTCGACTTCTGGGAGGGCCGCGGCGAGATCCAGTTCGTAGTGGATTTCGTGCAGCCGGCGGGCATCGGCGCCCGCCAGGCCGAGTTCGAACGTCTGAAGGAGAAGCTGGGCTCTGAAGGTCTTTTCGACGAGAGCCGTAAGCGGAAACTGCCGGCCTTCCCCATGCGCATCGGAGTCGTCACCTCGCCCGCCGGAGCTGTCCTGCACGACATCTGCCACATCTTGGAGCGACGATGGCCCCTGGCGGAGGTGGTGCTGGCGCCTACTCCGGTACAGGGAGCCGAGGCTTCCGCCCGTGTCGCCGATGCCATCCGACAGCTCAACCGCGAGCCCGGCATCGATGTCATCATCGTGGCCCGGGGTGGCGGCTCGATGGAAGAGCTCTGGACGTTCAACGAGGAGATCGTGGCCCGCGCCATCTTCGGCAGCAGTGTACCCGTTGTGTCCGCCATCGGCCACGAGACGGATTTCACCATCGCTGATTTCGTGGCGGACGTGCGAGCGCCTACGCCTTCCGCCGCCGCAGAGACCGTGGCGCCCGACTGGCAAGAGGTGCTCCGGCGCGTACAGGGCCTTGCAGCGGTGGCCACGCGCTCCCTCAGCGCGAGAGTGAGCCAGAGGCGCCACGAAGTCGACCGTTGCCTGCACCGGCTGCGCCTCTCCTTGCCAGACACCGGCCGGCATAAGGAAAGGATCTGCAACCAGGTGCGTCACGCCCGCAACGCCCTGGAGCGTGGCCTCGAGCAACGGCGGGAGCGGGCTGCCGCCTTGGGCTCCCAGCTGCGCTCGCTGGACCCGCGAGCCACGCTGGCCCGGGGCTATGCCGTGGTGCAACTTCGGGAGGGCAAAATGGCCATCACCAGCGTGCGCCAGGTGAAGGGGAAGGACCGCCTGGACATCCACGTCCGGGACGGACGCTTCCCGGCGGAGGTGTCCCGTCAGTATGGCTTCTAGAGACCGGCCGGCGCAGGGGGGTGAAACCTTCGAGGCGCTGTATAGCCGCCTCGAGCAGACGGTGCAGCGCCTCGAGAACGGGGGCCTGACGCTGGAGGAATCCTTGGCCCTCTTCGAAGAGGGGATGGACTTGGCCCGCCGCTGCCAGGAGATGCTGAACAAGGCCGAGCAACGCATCGCCAGGCTCCAGCAGGCCCTTAGCGAACAATTGGGGGCAGCCGCGGCTCAAGAAACCGGATACTTCGAAGATGACGAGCCGGAAGACTTCCCTGACGAGGCAGAAGAGCAATGAGCGGCGACATCACCGTCCGGGCAGACCTTCACACCCACACTTATTATTCGCCTGATAGCCTCCTCTCCCCGCGCGACCTGGTGACGCGCTGCGAGCAGATGGGCATAGGGTGTGTCGCCGTGACGGACCACAATACCATCCGCGGCGGGTTGGCCGTACGGGCGATGGCAGACTTCCCCGTCATCGTCGGCGAGGAGGTGCGCTCCGCCGACGGCGAGATCATCGGCCTGTTCCTCTCAGAGGAAGTGCCCCCAGGGCTGAGCGCCGCCGAGACCATACGGCGCATGCGGGATCAGGGAGGACTTGTAGGCCTGCCGCACCCCTTCGACAGCCTGCGGTCCGCTTTGCGCCCTTCGATAGCGGAATCGATGGCCGGCGAGATCGATTTCGTGGAAGTCATCAACGCCCGGATAGTAGTGCCACTGCATAACAAGCGGGCCGCCGAGTTCGCCCGCAAGCACGGCCTCGCGGCCTCCGCCGGCAGCGATGCGCATTCTGCCCGGGAGGTTGGCCGCGCCTACGTTGAGATGCCGCCTTTTACAGGGCCCGCTGATTTCCTGGCGTCCTTGCAGGCCGGCCAGCCAATGGGGAGGCTGTCCAGCCCCTTGATCCATCTCGTGAGCCGCTACGCCACACTGCGGCACAAGTTGGGGTGGAACCCGCCGTGACCCTCACGCTGGGCTGGTTCTCCACCGGCCGCGGCCCCACCTCGCGCAAGCTGTTGGCCGCCGCCCACGACGAGATCGCCTCGGGACGCCTGGACGCTCGCATCGCGGTGGTCTTTTGCAATCGGGAACGAGGCGAGGACCCGAACACCGATATCTTCCTCGACCAGGTGCAGGGGTACGGCCTGCCTCTTGTGTGCTTGTCGTCGAGGGCCTTCAGGCGAGCCCGGGGCGAGAAGCCGGCGCGCAAAGGCGAGCCGCTGCCCCAGTGGCGACGGGACTACGACCGGGAGGTGATGCGCCTCCTCGAACCGTACCCCTTCCAACTGGGGGTGCTCGCCGGGTACATGCTCATCTTCACGGAGGAGGTGGCCGCCCGCTACGACCTCCTGAACTTGCACCCGGCGGCTCCTGGTGGGCCGAAGGGAGTGTGGCAAGATGTCATCTGGCAGCTCATCGAGGCGAGAGCCGAGACGGCCGGCGTGATGCTCCACCTGGCGACGGCCCAGTTGGACGAAGGTCCCCCCGTTACGTACTGCACCTACCCCATCCGCGGCCCCGCCTTCGACCACCTGTGGCAACTCGTGGAAGGCCGCTCCATCGACGAGATCAAGGCCACGGACGGTGAATCGCACCCCTTGTTCGTAGAGATAAGGCGCCACGGCGTCGCCCGGGAGATCCCGTTGGTCATAGAGACGTTGCGCGCCTTCGCCGATGGCCGCGTGCGCATCGTGAACAAACAGGTTGTGGACGCGGACGGCCGGCCCATAAGGGGCTACGATTTGAGCCCGGAGATCGAGCGGCTCGTCGCGGGGACGTTGTGACCCATGGCCAGTGCTTTCGGGACCTGGGTTATAATACGGCCGAGCTGCATCACCGGGTAGGGGGAATGTATGAATTGCATCGTTTGTGGAGCCCACGTACCCAGCGGCGAGAGGGCCTGCCTCGTCTGCGGGGCCAGCGTGCGGTTGCCTGTGCTGCGCGAGCGAGCCGCGGTGCCTACCTTATGGCGCCAGGCCGCCCCAATCGTTGCCCGGGGCGCTGCGCTGGTGGCGCTGGGCGTTTTGAGCGAATGGCTGGTACGTTCGGCGGCTAAGAGGGCCCTAGCGCTGCCATTCGGCGGGAAGCGGCGCAAGCACTCGGCCCTGGCGCGGCGCCAACGCTCCCCGGCTGGCGACGTCGTCGCCGTTACCGAGACCATCATCGCCAGGCGCGTCGTCTACCGAAGCTAAGGACAGGTTCTGGCCGCTGTAACGCGAGCGGGTCTCTTGCGTCCCTTTTGTGATGCAGGAGTTCGACACTGCGACCCGTGCCGCCAACGCTTGCCCTATCTGCCAATCGCCCATCGACAATGGCGATCTCTTCTGTCCCCGCTGCGGTAATTTCCTCCACGGCGATAACTCCAGCCCAGACGCCCTAAACCTGCCTGTTGTGCACCTCCTGACCCAGGTGTGCACTCTCCAGAAGGACCTGCTGCACCAGTTTCGGACTGGCCAGGCCCTCCAGGCGCGGCAGTTCCAGCAGGCGCTGCGGCTCCAGGCTGAGCAGCTGAACCAGACCCTAGCCCACGCGGCCCGGCAGATGGAATCTCAGGAGCGCAAACTGCGCCTCCTGGTGACCTGGGCCACAGCCACCCTTGCCTCCGCCATCGGACTCCTTTTCATCGTCGTTCAGATCACCAACTGATCTGCGGAACCACAGGGCCCATGCCACCGCGCGGGCGATGCCGTAAAATACCGTCTGGTGGCCACGACAGCTAACTACCCCATCGCGAAGCCTAGCGCCCATAATCTATGAGGGTCTTGGTTATCGGCAGCGGCGCCCGCGAGCACGCCATCGCCTGGAAGCTCCGCCAGTCGCCCAGGCTCCGGGATCTCTTTGTAGCGCCCGGAAACGCCGGCACAGCGGCCATAGCTCACAACCTCCCAGTGAACGCGACGGACATCGAGGGCGTTTTGGCCGCCGTAAGAGAGAACCGCATCGACCTGGTCATCGTTGGGCCGGAGGCGCCG
This sequence comes from Dehalococcoidia bacterium, assembly GCA_034433815.1. Lineage (GTDB taxonomy): Bacteria > Chloroflexota > Dehalococcoidia > SM23-28-2 > RBG-16-64-32 > DAOUAG01. Next base: position 4,910 of record DAOUAG010000302.1, read on the forward strand.
CTATCGGCTGGGCTGGTGGACCGGCTGAGCGCCGAGGGGATAGCGGCCTTCGGGCCGAGCCAGGAGGCTGCCCGCATCGAGTCCTCAAAAGCCTTCTCCAAGAGGCTGATGCTGGAGCACGGCATACCTACAGCCGAGGCCGTCACCTTCAGCAGCCGGGCGGAGGCCCGCGACTACGTTCTTCGCCAGGACGGGGCCTTGGTAGTGAAGGCCGACGGCCTGGCGGCGGGCAAAGGCGTATTCGTCTGCGATGAGCCCCAGGAGGCCCTGCGCGCCATCGACCTCATGATGGGCGAAGAGGCGGTGTTCGGCGATGCGGGCCGCACCGTCGTCATCGAGGAGCGGCTATCGGGGCGGGAAGTCTCCGCCCACGCCTTCACCGACGGCAAGTCGGTGAGGCCGATGCCCTTCTCCTGCGATTACAAGCGGGCCCTGGACGGGGACCGGGGGCCGAACACCGGAGGCATGGGCGCCTACAGCCCGCCCATGTGGTTGGACGAGGGCCTGGAGCGCGTCATCCATGAGCGCATCACCGAAGCGGCCGTACGGGCGATGGCCCAAGAGGGCAGGCCCTATCGCGGCGTCCTCTACCCGGGGTTGATGGTGACGGCCGACGGGCCGAAGGTGTTGGAGTTCAACTGCCGTTTTGGGGACCCTGAGACCCAGGTGCTCCTGCCACGCCTCAGGGCCGACCTCCTGGACATTTGCTGGCACGTCGTCAACGGAACGCTGGCGGAAGCCTCCATCGATTGGTCAACGGATGCCTGCGTGGGGGTGGTGATGGCCTCGGGCGGCTACCCAGACGAGTATCAGACAGGGTTCAGGATCGCCGGGCTGGGCAGCGTAGAGCCGGACGTGCTCGTCTTCCACGCCGGCACGGCCCTCGCCGATGACGGCTCTGTGGTAACGGCCGGCGGGCGCGTCCTCACGGTCGTGGCTACAGGCCGCACCCTGGCAGATGCCAGGGGCAAGGCCTATCGCAACGTTCAGCGCATCCACTTCTCGCGCTGCCACTATCGCAAGGACATCGCCGCGCCGGCAGCCGATGCCCGGATCGAGTAGACGGGCAAGAATGCTAGAATGGACACCGCTATGCCTGGCCCGGTAGCCGTGGTCACCGGATCCAAATCTGACCTTCCCGTCCTCCAGCCCTGCCTTGACACGCTGGCTGAACTGGGGATCGGATACGAGGTGATGGTGATGTCGGCCCACCGCACGCCATCGAAGGTCCAGCAGTTCGCCGTTACAGCAGCGGAGAAAGGATTCGAGGTGATCATCGCTGCCGCTGGCATGGCTGCGCACCTTCCGGGA
>DAOUAG010000303.1:0-3011 GCA_034433815.1 Dehalococcoidia bacterium
CTGGCCTATGGCGTTCAGAGAAGCGCTTCAAATGATAGTAGGCACGCCAGAGCTCCGGGCGGTATTTGACCTCTTCGTCGGGCTGCTCCGGCACCAGTTTCTCCAGGGTCTTCAGCCGGCGGAGGAGCGAGCGGGCGACCCGACCCTCCTCTGTGCCGCGGATGAGGTCCACCAGATGCTCCTGCCAACGCACGGCTTCTGCAAGGTCCTGCCACTTCATCGCATATCCGAAGATGGTTACCCGATCCTTGCCGGGCTGCTCCTTGGCGCGGTCGAGCATCCGTTCTGCCTCCTCGAGCCCCTGCATCACAGGCCGGGACGGGTCACCGAAGGCGATACCGGCAGAGAAGTGAAAGGCGGAATTCTCTGCCGTCCATGCCCGGAACTCTTGGCGCGCCTTCATCGCGAAGGCCAGAACCTGATCCCAGGGGCCGATGGCCATTGCGTCGTCACCCCCGGCGAACACCATGTATATCTCCGGAAACTCCTCCTCAGCTAGGTCGTTCAGGCGGCCCTCAAAGAATAGCGACAGGAACCTACTGAAGGTACCCAAGCGTGAGGGCGAAGTCACCTCTCTTCCGTTGCGCTGAAAGTGCGTTCGGAGCAGATCACCCAGGTCGTCCACATCCAGTTTGAGGAAGGCTAGCAGGGACTTCCCCTCCGCACTCTCGGCAATTTCCCGGAACTCCTTAAGGCCGCCGTCTTTCTTTACGGGTACCCTTCGGCCGCAGGGAAGAAGACGAGCACAGGGCAATCGCGATAAGCTGCGCGCGTCCAGTGCGTAGATCGCTCCTGAAAACGGCGCCTGTGGGGGACTCTTCCGCAGTTCGACCTTGAGGCCTAGTCGCTGGAAGGCCGCTTGCCACCCCGAACCCGTGGCCGACTCGTCTCGCTCCACGGTCACGTACCTTGCCTCCGGGAGCTCTCGCCCCAGCGCTTCCAGGGAATCGCAGAACGGACAGATACGGCCGTCTTCATCTTCGCGCCCGTGGCTGGCGTCGCCCCCGCAACTGCGGCAGGGCCGGAGCGGCCCTCCGTCTGCCCGTGGTTGAAACAGACCAAGGCCAGCGGCAGAGCGCTCGTACCGGCGTGCCTTTGCCGCACCCAACCTCAGGCGCGACTCCCGCAGGAGCGCGGAGAAGCGCTGGGTATCCACCGGTCTAACGGGTACCGAGGCCAAGGAAACCGAGAGCGCTACCCCATGGACGTCGATCAGGGCCCTGTCGATATCATCGGCTATCTCGTTCAGACGGCTCGCGGAGCCAGCGGGGCCGAGGATTTGGAAGTTGCCCCCGGATGCCCACAACACGTTCGCTGCTGTGACCCCCAGCTCCTCAGCAATCTGGCGCGCCACCAGCGTCGAGAGCAGGGTCAGATAGAACGAGCGCGCCCGTAGAGAGCGGGCAGCCCGCTTGCTGGCCGTTCTGCGGATGAACGTCTGAATCCCGCTAATATCCCCAGAGATCAGGGCCGCAACCTCTGGAGAGTCAGCGCCCAGCTCCACTTCCGAGGCAGCAATCCCGGCCGCTGCCAGCGCTCCTGCAAACGCGCCTGCCAGTTGCAGATGGGAGGCTAGAGAGATATCGGCCACGCTCTCCCAGAATGCAGAAGGGGCCATGCTGGCGCACAGGTCGATCACGCCTAGGATGCCGTCAACCAGCGCCAGCTCGTCGTCGCCGGCGTATTGGGCTGCCATCGGGAGCGCTTCCTGCATGCTGTCGATGAGCTGCCGATAGTCGTGAGGAAGCACCGATGCGTCGCTTCCTGTTTCGAGAAGCCCTCGCGAGGTCAAGGGTCGCGGTCGATGCCAGCGCCTGTCACGGCCGTACGGGTTCAAGAAAGCGGGATGTCGCTGGCTACCGTCAGCAGCCTCATCGTCGTCGCGCTCGCCCGCAGCCAGCTGATCGCCAAGCTTCACGACCTGCAGAAGTTCTCCCCCGGCAGCGGCCCCTTGACCGATAGCATGGTGGTTCAGCGCGAGCTCCTGCAAGTACGCGGGCTTCGGCAAAGCGACGGATAATAGCTTTGCTCCCAACGGCGCATGGGCGCTCCGATATAGCTTCTTGCAGGAGGGGCAACTATCGAAGGATGTGTGCTGGCTCTCGGTTTGGCAGTCGAACCGCGAGTCCTCAGGTGTGCGTCCGGAAGCCTGCGTCCACGGCTTTCCCAAGTCGTGAACCAGGCCTCCCAGGGTGGCACGGACGGTTACCGGCGATATCCTCGCATTCACTGGCCCCTCGAAGACGAAGATTCGGCGCGAGCGATAAGTATACTGCCTACTTCATACCCAAGGGGCACAAAGGATGTCAAGGCTCTAGTGTCTTTGCCTTCGCGGTAGCCATTTGCCGGCGGAAGTCTTGCGCGCTCTTGTCATCGTGAACTTGACCTTTGCGGCCCTTGTCCTTGGACCATCCCTCGGTTCCACGGCCGGGCTCACGAACATAGTAACCCCGGCGAACATGATGGGTTGGGCGTTCTTCCAGGAGCAACCCAACGGCACGGGCGACTTAGTCTAGGGGGCTCTTCTGCCACCAGCCTGCCTTATCACAAATCCCTGATAGGCCACGGATTCGTTATAGTGAATTGCGGTCGATAAGCTTATAATTAGAGAATCAATTGGCCAACGGCCGCTTTGGAGTCGGCCATGCTGCGAGAAGTACTTCAGCTTGTGGTTTCCGCCCTTCGGTTCCTTCTTGGCGCGCCAGGCCGGAGCCGACGCCGCGCGAGACAGGCACGGACACGACCTGAGGACGAGGGCCGGTCGGCTTGGATACCTTCACCGACCTCCAGCGGGATAGAGTTGAAGCTCACCGAAGCCGGGCCTGCCAATGAGGCTGCCTCTCCCGATGAAGCGGCACCGAGCCAAGCCGCATCGGCGAGTCAGGAGATAAAGCTGGCCGACAATACGAGGATTATGCTAACCAGTCATGGTTTGGTTCTCAGGCACATCCTGCATGATTCCAGCGCCACGCTGCGTGAGATCGCGCTGAGCAGCGGCCTGACGGAGCGGG